>NZ_JBNPMC010000031.1:0-44201 GCF_050313795.1 Bariatricus sp. SGI.154 | reverse complement strand
GACCTAAGAAGCAAGACAAAATTCAATTCTTTGTTTCGCGCATTATAAAAAGAGTCTATATCCAGCACAATTTATAATTGCCAGATATAGACTCTTTACTATCATTTACATCAACTTGCGGAACAACTCTTTCAGGTCTTCTACACAAGTATCTTTCGATCTATGCTATTTTTCATATAAGAATTCCTCAGGCAATGTCACCTTGAAATCCACTGCCAGATCGCGGAAATTCTGTGGTGTGATCGTCTGCAGTTTGTCCGAACGCATAGACAGCATCTTCACCAGAATCTCTGCAGACTTCTCTACCGTATGCATCAGGCCAAATGTCAGATCAAAGTCCTCGCCGGAGCAGAACATTCCATGATGTGCCCAGATTGCTACGTCATATTTCTTCATCAGTTCACTGGTTGCAACTGCGATATCACGACCTCCCGGTACCATCCAGCCCACAACACCAACTCCTGACGGGAATACAACCGGACACTCGGTAGCCATCTCCCACAGTTCTCTTGTAAATACTTCGTCCTTCAAAGGCAGCACGAAAGTAAGCGCGATTACATTGGTGGTATGTGCATGATAGATGACACGATGTGCTCCGCCAGATGCTGCCTTCTTCACCTCATGATTCATCAGGTGGCTTGGAAGTTCACTGGTCGGCCTGCCGCCATTTACCAAGCCCCAGCAGATTCTGTAATTCTCGCCCTTTTCATCCAGTTCGATTACACAGATACTGTCCTCCGGATCTAAGATAACGTTGCGGAAATATTTCCCACTTCCTGTTACCATGAAGAACTCTCCGGCAAGATCCGGTACGGATGTTCCGATTGGTTTCCACTCGCCATCAAAACTTAAGAAACTTCTGATTTCTTCTACTTCTTCTGCCTTCATACGATAAGACAGGTTGCCGCCATTTCTCTCATGCCATCCCTGTTCCCATCCATCATTACACATACGGATAAATCCCTGTACAAATTTTGCATCTAATATATTACTCATAACTTATATCTCCTCGTCTTATCTATTTTTATCCTCAATCATTTCATACCCATCTGCTCATGCTCATCTGCCTTTTCGCAGAAATTGTCTTGCAGAATATTCGAATAAGTATATTATCAGAATATCAGTATATTATATACTAATTCCTCTGACTCAGCACTTCTTCCTCATATTTCACAACATCTTCAAACCATCCTTCTGCTGCCACGCCACATCTGCTGCAGTATTCTTCCCATACATCTCCGAATGGAAGTGTCTTACATTCCTCCATCAATACCATCTTTTTCGACATCTGGTTGGTATCCTGCAGTTCTTTCAGCATCTCATTCGGTGTACACAACGCGCTAAGGAGCGCTTTCTGGAAACTTCTGAATCCGGTTACCCAGGCAGAGATACGATTGATGGATGCATCAAAGTAATCCAGTGCAATATAGGTACGCTCAATACCACCTTCACAGCGAACGATCTCTTTTGCAATCTCTTTTGTCTCATCATCCAGCAATACTACATGGTCAGAATCCCAACGAATCGGACGGGTTACATGCAACGCAATCTCCGGGAAAAAGGTAAGAAGTGCCGGAATCTTATCCGATACCATCTCTGTCGGATGATAGTGACCGTTATCCATCAGTGGCAGGCATTTATCGATATTCGCTGCTGCATAACTCAGGGAGAACTCCGCAGATCCTACCGTATATGCCTCTACACCAATCCCAAATACCTTGGATTCTACGCAAGGCTTCACCATCTTTGGATCGTATGGCTCAGACAGAATCTCATCAATGGATGCTTTATAGCGCATTCTTGGTCCCATACGGTCTGCCGGGACATCCTTGTATCCATCTCCGGTCCAGATATTCATGACACAAGGAACTCCTGTCTGTTCTGCAAAATAAGAAGAGATACGAATGCAGGCTTTTCCATGTTCAATCCAAAAACGTCTTGTCTCTTCATCCGGACTTGATAATGTCAGTCCGTCTTTTACCTTATCATGAGAGAAGAAAGTCGGGTTAAAGTCCAGTCCCATTCCTCTTTCCTTTGCGAAATCCACCCATTTCTGGAAATGCTTTGGTTCTAGTTTATCACGGTCTGCGAACTCTCCATCCTCGAAGATCGCATAGCAGGCATGTACGTTGATTTTTTTCTTCCCCGGCATCAGGCTCATTGCCTTATCCATATCCGCAAGAAGTTCTTCCGGTGTTCTTGCTCGTCCCGGATAATCTCCAGTTGTCTGGATACCTCCGGTCAGAGGACCGTCATGGTCGAATCCGATGACATCATCTCCCTGCCAGCAGTGCAGAGATACCGGAATTGTCATACATTTCTCAATTGCTGCTCCTGTATCTACACCTAATTTTGCGTAGATTTCTTTTGCTGATTCATAACGTTTACTTGTTGCCATAATCATTCTCCTTTTCTTGATTTTAATCCTTCCGTTTTAGATAGGCTTGTATTCTTTAATATCAAATGATTCTAATACACATCTTCTTGCTTCGGACAGACTCTGAAGTTCTCCGCTCCGAATCATCTGTGCCATCATATTTCCAATCGCGGTTGCCTCTCCCGGACCAGCAAGCACCTTTTTCCTGGTCGCATTGGCTGTCAACTGATTCAGATAGGAGGCATTGGAACCGCCGCCAATGATATGGATACAATCATATTCCTGATGCGTATTCTCCTCTATCTCACGTACCGTCCTGCCATAGCATTCTGCAAGACTCTGGTAGATCACGCTTGCCAATTCTCCGACCGACTCCGGCACCTGCTGATCTGTATCCACGCAATAATCCTTGATTGCCTGAATCATACTGTCCGGAGCAAGGAATACATCATCATTTACATCCACTCTTGAAGGGAACTCCTTGCACGCTTCTGCCATTTCACAAAGTTCTGCAAAAGAATATGCATCTTCTAATTCATGTCTGACTGACTGGATCATCCACAGCCCCATGATATTCTTCAGATAACGGAAACGATAGTCATATCCGCCTTCATTGGTAAAGTTCGCTTTTCTGCTGTCTTCGGTACAGATGGCATCCACCACCTCTGTTCCCATCAATGACCAGGTACCGGAACTGATATATAAGCCCGTACCCTCTTCTTTCGGCATTGCCATAACCGCAGAAGCCGTGTCATGGCTGGCACAAAGTACCACTGTAAGATCATAGCCTACTTCTTTTTGCATCTCTTCTGTCAGATTGCCGACCACAGTTCCGGGCAATGACAGCGGCAGAAACATCTCTTTCGGATACCCCAGCCGGTCAAGCAAAGCCTCATCCCATTGATTCAGCAATGGACTTACTAATTGTGTGGACGTACCGTTGGTATATTCCGATACTTTATTGCCGGTCAGCAGGAACTGGAAATAGTCCGGCAGCATAAGGAATGTCTTTGCTTTACCTAGAAGTTCTGGCGTGCTCTGCTTCACTGCCATTAACTGGTAGATGGTGTTAAATATCTGCTTCTGGATCCCTGTCTTATGATAGAGGTCTGCTTCCGGAATCCGTTCATATACCTTCTCATCCATTCCTGTTGTTCTGCTGTCCCGGTAGCCATAGGTATCACCAAGAATCTGATCCTTCTCGTCTAACAGCACATAGTCTACTGCCCAGGTATCTATGGACATGCTCACCGGTATCTGATTCAATTCTTTGCAGCGTTTCATTCCATTTACAATCTCTGTAAATATCCGGTCAACCTCCCATAATTTTTTACCGTCCTGATTCGCCATTCCATTTTCAAAACGGTAGATCTCTTCCAGAACCATTCTGCCATTCTCCAGATGTCCCAGGATATGCCGCCCGCTGGAGGCGCCGATATCTACCGCAAGATAATATGTATGCATCTCATTCGCTCCTTTCTATTGGTTTTTGCTTTTCATGCATTCTTCTTGTCTTTTTTCTTCCTTGTGATTCTAATATAGCAGATGGAGTTCTTGATTTTTAGATTCTCACTTGATTAAAAAACTGTCCTTATTTTCCACATTAGGAATAATAGACATATTCAGGACCTGCCACCAACAGTTTCTTACAATTGTAGAACCAAAAAGAGAGTCACATGAATTCCTATGTCCACACATAGATGAATCCATCTGACTCTCCACCTTCTATATCCTAATCTCCTGATCATCCTTATGCTCCAGCCGGTACTTCCTCGGTGTCATCCCATATCTCGCCTTAAACTGCCGATAAAAACAACTCTGATTCTCATACCCCACCGCCGCTACAATCTCCTCCACCGAAAGATCTGATTCTACCAGAAGCATCACTGCCTTCTGGAATCGCTTCCGCTGCAAGAGTTCCTGAAAAGTGAACCCTGTACTCTGCTTAATCAACTTACTGAGTACAGACAACGACTGATGGAAATCCTCCGCGATCTTCGTCAGATTCGCCGTCTTATACCAGGTATCAATATAATTCAGTGTAGACTGAACAACTACATCCTTATAACTTTGGGAAGAATTCTGCGTCAGACAATCTACATGTCTCAAAAGATACAAAAATACGATCCCCATAGTATATTGATTAATGCCGTCTTCATTGCGGTCATCATTCATCATCGATGCAATCATATTTTCCATAAGATTCTCAATCGCCGGATCTTCCTCCAGTCGAAACAGTAGATAATGAGATACCGGATTATTCTGCCTAAGCGTATCTACCAAGAATTCCGCCAATACATTCTTCTCCTTAAGCATCTGAAGCGGTATGTCAAAGAACTCCGGAAGTGCAATGAAATTAATCCCGATATCATCATACCCCGCCTTTTGCACTCCATGCTGCACATGCTGATTCAAAAGCAGCATATCACCCTTTTGCATTGTAACTTCTTTTCCATCCAAATAATGCGTAATCGTTCCTTTGCACACATACATAATTTCTATATAATTATGCCTGTGGGCAGGGAATTCTATAAAACGGCTGTGAGGACGCACGGTAACCAGACGGCCTTCTTTTAAAAACCGGTTCCGGTCTATTTCTAACGTATTTTTACTGGTATAGATATCCTTTTTAACAGCCATATCGCCATCCAGATAACTCTGCTCTTCCGGAGAGATCTCCTGCATCTTTCTGATTAATTGTTCATTCATCCCTGACGATTCCTTCCCTTGCATGTTTTGGCTGATTAAATTCCACAATATGATTAGTATACTAACTTTCTCCTTCAAAAATCAAGACTTGCAGAAAACATATCAAGGAATCGCAAGTTATTCCTTTCTCTTCTGCCAATACATGATGTGATACGCAATGTCCTTACTCACATAATAAATCCTTCTATAATATGTAAATGTAGAGATGATAACGAACCCAATACTCATCCCCGCAAGTGACAGCACGCAATTCCTGGCATTGCTTAACATCTCCGGAATGTCCTGTAATATCAGATTAACTGCCGTGTTATAGAGCAGATCTCCGGGGATCAGCGGAATAATTGCTGGATATAAGAATACGGTAGACGGCATCTTCTGATACATCTCCATGATCTCCGCATAGAGAGCAGCGAACATTGCTGCCAGTAACGTATAGAGAATCCTCTGATCCGTAATTTCTAACAAAAACAGATAAGCACAGCGGGTCAATGCACCTCCAAGCCCTGCCCACAAAAGTTTCTTCTTCTCAATCCGAAATACGATACCGAAACCTGCCGAAGCTGTGAAAGAAAAGAGGATCAATTTCATATTTTCTACCATCGTATCAGCCCTCCAAACATATAGATACTCAGAATCAGCCCCAATACGATTGCTATCGTCTCTAAAATCACTTTAAAGAATTCAATGATTCCATTCATCTCATTTCCACACAGAATATTCCTTACAGAGTTCACCAGTGGAATTCCTGGAATCATCATCATGCTGCTGGTAATGATAATACTGAAGACATGCTCTCCGATTCCAAGACTGACCAGCACAATGGCAAGCGTTCCGGCGAACCACATACACAGTGTATTCACAACGATATGGTTCAGATTCGGTCTGGAAAGCCACCGGACGATCCAGTAAAGCGCAACCGTAATACAATCCGCTGCCACAATATCAAGGATATTTCCGCCAAAGATGACACATAGACTAGTCATTGCAGCCAGATATCCAAGAATCACCGTCAACACAGAATACTCTTCTACCTGCTCTGCCTCTTCAAGCAATCCAGCCAATACTGCCGGTTCTGGTTTCTCTGCACATATGCGCCTGGATAAGCAATTCAGCCGGTTTAGTTTCTCCAGATGGATACTGGCGGGCGGCACTGTAATCTGGCGTGAACCATAAGCACCGCCTGCTGACCTTGCACTGACTATAATCGTGCTACTCAGCGAAAAGATACTGATCGATTCCAGGTGGTAACTAAGACAGATGCGAGTCATCGTATCATCCACGCGCTCCAGATTCGCACCTGTATACAACATACGACTCCCAAGACCTGCCACAAAATCCAAAATATATTCCACATCATTCATAGTTTTCTCCTTTATCGTGCCAGGACCTTACTCTTTCACACACAAAGTCTGTGTCATTTTGAATAAGAATGGAAATACTACCACCCCAACAATATATGCGAACACGAATGTAGCCGGAAAAGATGCTATGAAAGCAACGAGTAAGACTTTCGTAAATCCCATCTCCGAAAACATAACAAGAAAACTCATTGCCGCCGTCATAATCAGCACGATCATAAAGATACGCAGGAAATAGAATACCGGATTCTTTTCATCTTTTATGAAGATTCCGGCGAATGCATTGCCTACCTTCACAAGTGGTATGTAGGAACCAAGCACAAAGTTAATTGCAAAAGACGGCACAAAGCCCATCAAAAATGTCTCAAAAGTCAACTGACCATTCATGAATTTTACAAAAAAAGTAAGCGCCGCGCTAAATACAATCGAAAAAACCGTATTAAACACAATACCGAACTGCTCTCTTCTAAACATAGTTTTACCCTCTTTCTATAACATTACAACTGTTCCATCTTTGATTGCCAGATTCTTGAAAATCGGTCTCTCCTGATACTTATCATTCGGGAAATGTAACGTATATTTCATCTCTCCGTTATCTGTATAAAACATCATCCCATGACCGCCATTTTCGGGAAATACAGGCTCTGGCAATTGCCTCCATGGACCTTCGATCTGCCCGGAATCTGATACCGCAGTTCCAATTGCATATCCACACTTACTCCAACTGGACCATAGCATATACAATCTTCCGTCTTCTCCATCAAATACAGAGTCCCATCAATGCTTGTCCACTCTTGCGGTGTCAGTTCTTCACTATATATCTCAAAAGGTCCTTCCGGTCTGTCAGACTTTAACACGTATATTCCCTTCTTGATCGTCTCACTTCCTAACGTTGTCAACAGATAGTAAGCACCTTCATATTCATAACATTCCGGTGCCCAATAGAAACGGTCGGCAAAAAATCCCTCTGGTCTTTGGAAAATCTCAACCGGACCATCCCAATCTTCAAAATCCTCACTAATATAACAGTCGAAACCATCTGCCGGTCCCCAGCATGTCTCACTTCTGGTTCCATAGAGATAATATTTCCCCTTGGTATACAACACATAGGGATCTCTGATATTTATATCGGTTACTTTCATATTCTCCTCCTCTTTTTTCGAATTGCGGACGAGGGAAAATGAAAAATCCCCCGTCCCCAATTCATCTCCTATATAGACAGTAAATCTGCAAATGTATGTAATGAATAATCTACTTTTTCATGCACTGCTGCCTCTCCAATGCCTGCACTGTGGAATCCTCCGGCAAGCGCCGCGTCTATTCCGGCAATCGCATCTTCGACCACCAGACAGTCTTTTGGATCTAGATCCAGGAATTCCGCTGCTTTTAAGAACACTTCCGGGTTCGGCTTTGAATGCGTAATATTAGTTCCGTCACTGACAGCATCAAAATATTCTCCAAGCCCTAATCTCTCCAGAATTAATTTTGCATTCTTGCTGGATGAGCCAAGCGCAAGCCTGCATCCTCTGTTCTTAAGTTCATCCATCGTACTTTTTACTTCATCTGATAAGTCCGCTGGTGTCATCTGATGCAGAAGTTTCTTATAGAGTTCATTCTTCTGATCCGCTAATATATCTTTCTCTACCTGCGTATATAACTTCTCGCTGCGTTCCAGTATGATATCAAGGCTTGCCATACGACTCACTCCACGAAGTCTATTATTAATCTTTTCATCAAAATATACCCCTATATCATCTGCCATCTTCTTCCATGCCTGGTAATGATACTTATCCGTAAAGCAGATAACTCCATCCAAATCAAAAATCACGCCTTTATAATTCATGTCCTCTTTCCTTTCCAGCCTCGTTTTATTCTAGTATCCTGACACTAGTGTAGTTTGCTAATTCCCAGTGCCGTACACCGTCATTAAAAGTTCCTTTTTAATAAAAATGCTGCTGTGTTTCCAACGTACCCTGCACAGATCCGGTGCTTTTGGATCCATCTCTATAAACGGATGATTCAGTTTATCCTCAATCTTCGCCGTTCCGTCAAAGATGTGATCCACAAGTTCGATATATTCATCCAGATAACTCTTTGCCAACGGATATCCATTGTGATTGGGGAGCAGATAGTCATACTCCCCTGCCAGATTCTTCATCCTCTGTGTGTTCGATTGAAAGTTCAAAAGCCTTTCTTTCACATCATACGGTGCCTCCGGATTATTCGAATTGTCGTACATCAGTACCTGTGCTGCCTCCATCTCATCTCCGCAGAACAACATCCGGTGTCCGCGGTCAAGGAAGAACAGACTGCTATTACAGTGCGCCGGTTTCACATCTAACACTTCAACCGTACGCCCACCCAGTTCTATCCTAAAGCCCTCTTCCACGAAGATCTTCTCATAATCCGGGTGTGGCAAAGCATTCAAGTCAAACGGCACTGCACCTTCTCCGTAAACGGATGGCTCATCCAACATAGCGCCCTTACTCATGTAAACTGCCTCGAATTCACCATTTCCAGCCGCATGATCCGGATGAAAATGTGTATTTGCAACGATAACCGGTTTATCCGTCAAAGTCTCAACGAAGGCTTTTAAGTTCCCTACGCCATATCCGGTATCAATCAGAAGGGCCTTCTCCTCTCCTTCCAGCAGATACATATTCTCCGTTCCATTCATAAAATTGATAAACCATGTAGCATCATCTGCTTTCCATGCAGTATAACTGCCAAAGATTTGCTCTAAAGTTGGTTCCATACTCTCCACCTCTTTCATTTCTATAGGATAGTAATTTCCTACAATCAGGTATTACGGGATGCCGGACGCATATATTAACTCCAGATGGAAGAGATTCTCGGAAACAGATACTCTGCCGTCTCTCCCGCTTTTAATACAAAGTCTTTCTCATAGATTCCAAGCACAAGTTCCCCTATATTTTTTGCATCTGCAATTACCTGCATTCCCTGATAATCCAGAATCACCCGGTATCCCTGATCATGCCATACACAGTGGAAGGTCACCCGTTTCCACCACGGAATATAATGCGGTGTGCATACCACCTTATCCGGCGTCATCTTCATCCCGGCAACGCCTCTTACCACCGCCATCCAGGCACCTGCCGCACATCCGGAATGGATGCCATCCTGCGTGCCGCCATGCTTGTTCTTTAGATCCATCTCTGCCGTCTCCATCAGATAGCCATAAGTACTCTCCGGCATATCCATATCTGCATAACAGATGGAATGAACACAGTAAGATAAAGAAGATGCCGCTTCACACCGTCCCTGATAATAGTCCAGATTCCTGCGGTAGATTGTCTTCGGCATATCCAGATTCTGATAAGCAAAAAGCATCAGTACATCCGGCTGCTTAATCACCTGACTTTTGTTATATAATCCTGCCTGCTTCATCTGGGTATAACCACTCTTGCTTCCACCCTGTACTTCCAGTTCTCTTGACAGATCAAAATAACCGTCAAACTGCGGGATCATGCCCGTATCTTCATCCAACGGAAGATAAATATATTCGGCGACGTGCTCGAACTCGGCACTCTCCCCCACCTTGAATCCAATCTTCTTTTTCAATTCATCCAGCCCGCTGCCATACTCATCCAGAAGACTGCATGTAGCCTTCAGTACACGGTATACACTGTAATTGGTATATGCATTGTTATCCACGTAGGGATGATGCTCATCCGTTCCGGTAACTTGAAGGATCTCATAACGCTTCTTCTCTTCCTTCCATGTCACTCGTGACACCCAGTAACGGCAGATCTCAAGCAGCATCTCCATTCCATATTCTTTCACGAATGCATGATCTCCCGTGGCAGTCAAATAATTAAGGATGGATAATCCTACATCCGACACGCAGTGAATCTGCATAAATGGATGCCGCACATCGGTCCAGATGGTCTCTTCTCCGGTGACGCCTGTGGTAAATGGATATCTGGCCCCCCGGCAGCCTTCTTTTACCGCCATTTCTCTCGCCTCTTTCAAATGAGAATAACGGAACATCAGCGGATTCCGGCTATACTCCGGCATGGTCTGCTGAAACACCGGAGCCTGGAAGATCTCTGCATCCCACCAGACAAAATTGTTATACATCTCTCCGGTCAGTCCCTTGGCTGAGAAACTATGTACATAATCATTTCTTTCAAGGGAAATCAAAGTATGATAGTTAGAGAACCGGATGGCACGGTCTGCAATATCATCTCCTTCGATCTGAATCTCCAGTTTTGCAAACAGTTCCTGATAAACCCTGCGATGTTTTTCATATTCTTTCTGATAAGAACTGTCCTGATATGCACAGAGATATTCCGCTATGCATTCGTCCAATTCCCGGTCTGTATCTCTGCTTGTAATAGTTGCAATCAATTTTTCCAATGTATAGATGTTTCCTTGCTCTGCCTCGAAGATAATCTTTTGTGCTGCGATTCCATCCTCGCAGACATCATGACAGCACCTTTCCTTCCCACGGATAGAAAGTCTCACCACCGATCTCGAACCTCACCAGTAGAAAGTCCAGAAGATTAATAGCACGTTCCTGTTTCTCGAACTTCTTAAGCCTGTCTTCTTCTACATAATATTTCTTCATGTACATGTTGTCGCACATGGTAATCCGCACTTCTACAACCTCGTCCATCACGCCCCGGATCCAGAATCCCTGGATGCCAAGGCTTCCGTATTCCTCAAGGCTTGCTCTCACACCCATATAGCCGTTGCCCGTTGTCAAAAGTGTTGCCACATTCGCTTCATGGAGCAGGCTGTACTCCTGCTCCACAAGTTTCTGGCTATCTTCAAATACAAGTCCTGAATAACTCATATTTTCCTCCTTTATAGCACGCATTTTTCTCCGTTCACTTCTAATTCAACCTGCTTTGTACCGGTCAGATTCTTCACGCTGACAGTGCCCTTCGTTACTTCTACCGCAAGTTTCTGGCCTTTCCAGATAATGGTATAAGAAAGTTTCGTCCACTCATCCGGAAGTGATGGATTAATTCTTAAGTTACCGCCTAACATACGCACACCGCCGAACCCATAGACGACACATTCCCACACACCGCCGAAGGATGCCGCATGGATTCCTGCATTGGAAGATCCCATGAATGGTCCTAAGTCAATCGTGGCCGCCTTACGGAACCGATCATACGCCATAGCCTTCTCACCCATATCACAAGCCAGTACCGAATGCGTAGACAATGATAAGGAAGAATCGTGAAGGGTACGTGCCTCATAGTGCTCCCAGGAGGCTTTCTTTACTTCCTGTGGGAAGATATCTTCCAACAGGAAGAACAGTACCAGCACGTCTGCCTGCTTCGATACCTGAATCTGGTTAATCTGCTCCAGATTATAATCCCGGGTAATGCCACCTACGTGTTCCTGTGCCTTGTATTTACTTAAGTCAATATCACGACAGCTTAAGTAGCGGTCATCCTGTGGAAGTACATTTTCTTCTGTCGGTGTCGGAAGATACAATTTCTCGCAAGCCTCTTTCCATGCGCCGTAAGCCTCATCCAGATGAAGTTTCCCATTCAGTCTTTCATAGATCTCTGGCTTTTCTTCTTTCAGCAGATGATAGTATTCCATCGCTTTTTGCATGTTCCAGTGTGCCATATAATTCGTAAATGCATTGTCATTGACATGCTCGCGGTATTCGTCCGGTCCTACCACATCATTGATGTGAAGTTTGCCGTCCCCGCCCTGTTCCAGACGGGATGCCCAGAAGATTGCCGTATCCATAATCAATTCATAACCGTATCTCTCCATATAGTCTTCATCGCCGGTAATAACGCTGTACTGCCATACGCCAAATGCCACATCCGAAGTAATATGCTGCTCAATAAATCCTGACCACACCTTATTGGGCTTACCTGTCAGAATATCCACATCCATATATTCCGGTGTAACCTCTCCGTCATCCAGCCATGCAGACTCCCAAGGGAACATGGCGCCTTTGTAATTGTTGTGTTCTGCCTTCGCATGTGCTCCAGGCAAGGAAAGATAACGATATTCTTCCAGTTTTCTTGCTGTCTTTGGATCCGTGAAGATGTAGTAAGGAAGCAGGAACACTTCCGTATCCCAGAAAGTATGTCCCTTGTATCCCTCTCCGGATAATCCTTTGGCTCCGATATTCATACGCGCGTCATGTGCAGGTACCATCAAGCGCAAATGATACTGTGCAAAATGAACTGCGAAATTGTCCATTCCATTGCCTTCAATCTGAATCGGCGCCAGATTCCACACCTCTTCTTCCCACTGCCTTGCAGATTCCTCCCTTAATGCCTCATATCCAAGAGATTCCAGTTCTTTGCTGGTCTCAAGTGCCAGTTCCTGTAACTGTGCAACCGTCTTTCCTTCCACGTCCAGATCTCTGCTCGTATATACACTGGAATATTTCTCAATCACAAGTGTCTGTCCTGCCTCTGCTTCCACAGTATATCCTGCGAAGATCTCACGTTTCTCGATATAGACTTCTGCCTCCAGTGGAAGCACGTTTCCTTCCAGTTCCAACTTATGTACCGTGGTATCTACAAAATCAATCTTCGACTGTCCCGTTGTCTGTACGAACTGAATGATTCGTTTGTCATAAAAACGTTTATCACCATCAGAAAAATGCTGACTTCCTGTATTGGTCATCTTTCCGTTGATACCGCTTTTCAACTCCACTTTTACATCGCTATCCACAGCCGTAATCTCTACACGCTGTGCAATCACATGCAGCCGCTTCAGAGAAACGATTCTATAAAAGGCAAGTCTCACCTTTGTTCCTTTCGGAGAAGTCCATAGCATGCTTCTTTTTAACTCTCCGGTACGGATATTCAGTTCTCTCGTGTAATCCTCGGTTGTTCCTTCTGTCAGAGAGAATTTTTCCCCGTTAATCGTAAGGCTCATGGCAGTCATATCTGCCGCATTGGGAAGTTCGGTCACTTCATTTTCATCGAATTTATTAAATGTTCCGGCCACAAAGAGTCCTCTGGTCTCATTCAGATAACGCTCTTCTGTCGCACTGCGAAGTCCCAGATAGCCATTTCCAAGACTCATGACAGCCTCGCATTTCCCCAGTTTTTCCGGATCAAAAGAATCTTCCCTAAGTATCCAGTCCTCAATTCTGCTATAATCCATTCCCATGAATATGTTCCTCCCTAACAATTTTTCAAATGTGTATTAAATGCTTCCATCTGTTCCGGTGTCAGACTTACAAACGGAGTCTCACTCAGCATCTCCACCGTCATATCCCGCATTCCTGCCGGTACTGCCTGCCAACCTGGGATAAAACTTTCCACTACAGTCAATGCCTCCGGATCTTCTAATAATTCACTGAATGGTGACTTGGAAGAATAGACCTTGATAATCGGTACTTCCGGTATATAAGAATACTCATAAGTTCCGGCTGCTACTTCTTTTGGCTCCTGACTGGTATTTGGCAGAACGATCTTCGCCCCCGCGCCAAATGGAACGGTTACTTTCAGATGGAACTCTCCGCTTTTCTCCACCTGCCAGCTGATCTCATAGGTTCCGGCAATGGACCGGTACTTCATATCACAGGACGTAATGCGGTAATCCGGCTGCGGTGCAATCGTAACGTGTGTAAATCCAGGATGTTCTTCTTCTACATGAAGACCTGCCATGTTGCGGTACATCCACTCTACAACACTGCCATAAGAATAATGATTCAGAGAATTCATCTCCGTGCCACTGATCTTTCCGTCCGGCAGGATCGAATTCCAGCGTTCCCAGATGGTTGTCGCTCCCATATTCACCGCATACAGCCAACTCGGACATTCTTCATTCAGAAGGAGTTTGTATGCAAGTTCATTATTGCCGTAATCAGACAAGACTTTATTCAGAAGATAGGTTCCTACGAATCCCGTCTTCAGATATCCCTTATTCACCTTTAATTTCTCTTTCAGGAATTCGGCGATACGCTCCTTGCTGCCTTCCGGCGCAAAATCCATAGAAAGAGCTACCGCATAAGCAGTCTGTGTCGTCAGTGCAAGACGCCCGTTTGCGGTAAAATATTCTGCCTGGAGAGCTGCCTTAATCTCCTGAGCAAGCGTGCTATAGTATGCCGCCTCTTCTTCTTTTCCAAGAATCTTTGCTGCCTTTGCTACAATGTTTGCTGAATTGTAGTAGTATGCAGTTGCTATATATCCGTCTTCCGTTGCCCCTTTGAATCCGTCATCGCCTTCTCCGTCCAGGGCCAGCCAGTCTCCAAAATGGAATCCCACATCCCAGAACCTTCTTCCGCCGGTTGCCTCATCAATTCCTTTGATGTAGTCCACCCACTGCCTCATACTCTCAAACTGCTCTTTCAGAATCGTAGCATCTCCATAATACAGATATAGATTCCATGGCACGATGGTCGCCGCGTCGCCCCATACGGAGCAGGTTGGCCCATTCTCATGGAATGCAGGAACAACAGAGGTCACATGCCCGTATTCCATCTGGGTCTCATACAGATCATGGCTGAATTTGCGCAGGAAATTATAACTGTCCATGTTAAAACATGCCGTGCCTGAGAATACCTGGGTATCTGCCGTCCATCCCATCCTCTCATCTCTCTGCGGACAGTCTGTCGGAACATCCACATAATTACACTTCTGTCCCCACATAGCATTCTGAATCAGTTGGTTTACCTTCTCATGATTGGTAGAGATCCAGCCTGTCTGATCCAGATCACTGTAAAGTACACATCCGGTAAACTGATCCAGTGCAGGTTCTTTCGTAAAGCCTTCCACCTTAACATAACGGAAGCCATAATAAGTAAAATGCGGCTGTACATACTTTGCGATTCCATCTGAGATATAGGTGAATTCTGCCTTGGCCGTACGCAAGTTATCCCGGTAAAAATTCCCCTCCTGCAGCACTTCTCCAAACTGCATATGTATCTTCGTTCCCTTTGGCTCATCCACATAGAAGCGCAGGAAACCAGCCATATTCTGTCCCATATCGATGACTGTCTCGCCTGCAGGCGTGTGAATCATCTCAATCGGTTTCACTTCTTCTTTGATCACCACCGGTTGTCCGTATCTTGCCATCAGACGCTCAGTAGGTCCTTCTAAGATTTCTGCCGGATAGCGTGCAGACTGATTCGAAGTCGGGACGAAAGTTTCTCCGTCATAAATATTGCTGAATACCACATCTCCTGCTGCCGCTTCCCAGGACTCATCCGAGACGATTCTGTCTTCATTCCCCTTTGCGTCCTGCATCACCAGTTCCAGGATCATCTTGTGCTGGTCACCATAATTATTCACCGCATGGTCCAGTCCGAATCTTCCCTTATACCATCCATCTGCAAGAAAGACTTCCAGTTTGTGCTGTCCACTCTTTACTTCCACTTCATAAGTCTGGTACTGAATCCACTGGTTATAATCCGTACATCCTGGTGTCAGATATTCATTGCCCACACGTTCACCGTCCAGATATAATTCATACAATCCAAGCCCTGTTACATAGATCCTGCTGTTTGGATAACTTTTTTCTGTCGTAAATTCCTTCACCAACATCGGATTGGTATCTTTAAGCCTGTTACTTCCAATCCATCTGCCTTCCCACGGCTCTTCCATCTTGGCTGTCTCAAACCATGCGGTATCACTGCATGCATAATCTCCGTTGTCTCCCCATACTTCTGCCTTCCAGTAATATCTGGTACGAGGCTTTAATTCCAGATCAAGATCCGTGCCAATCATCGAAAGGTCTGATGAGTTCTGCGTATCATATATGATTTCTTCAAAATCAGCATCCAAAGCCACCTGAATGCGGATACCGTCTGCCTTTTTTGCTTCGGTGTCCGTCACTTGAAAGGATACTCTTGGTGTCTGAATCTCATATCCCAGCGGATTGGTCAGATGGTTTGTCTGCATACCTGTAATCTTCATTTCTTCTTCCTCCTGCTTATCGTTAGAACTTTGCACCCCAGATATTGCAGAATGGGTCTACCGGATTCACTCCTTTGAATTCAGATCTTCCCATGATTTTCTCAACTACCTGGTCAACCACTTCTTCACTTGGTGTGTACGCATTGATGAAGGTCTTCAACATCGGCGCATCCACCAGATGATAAGGATTGGCAATAGAGATAAACATTGCCGGCACATCATTGATAAACCACGGTGCATCTGCTGCCATCAGGTGTACCCAGTCAATTCTTCTTACAGACTGGTTACTTGCCGTATCGATACATGCAACATAGACAGCAAGATCGAATTTGCTCTTAATATCTTCCACTCCGCCTTCAAACATCTCGTAGAAGTCTGGTTTGGTATAATCAAAAAGTGTCACTTCAAATCCTTCTTTTTCCAGTTTTGCCTTCACCTTATCAATGGCGCCTTCACCGTCCTTGAAGCCTCCGCCGATCCGGTCCTCCAGAAGATACAGACGGATCTTCTTATATTTCTCAGGTGAGATTGGAAGCAGGTTCTGCGTATCTTTTACAAGAGTAACGCTCTCATCGGCACACTCTCTTGCCCATTCTTTATGCTCCTTGCAGGAAACATCTGCTAATGCTTCTTCTCCCGGTACAAGTTTGCCTTCTGCCTTTTTTTCAGGAAGTCCCATGGCTGCTTTCATAGCCAGAATTCTTGTCACCGCTTCATCGACTCTTTCCATCGTCAAGCGTCCATCTGCTAATGCATCACGGACGAACTGATAATCTTCACGGATATCCTTATTGAACAGGATCATGTCACAGCCGGATGCAAGCGCTGTTGGGATTGCCTCTGAACGCTTCATCGGCGTATTGAATCCGATCATAGGAGTTGCATCCGTCACGATCATTCCGTTGTATCCTAATTTCCCACGAAGAAGTCCCTGCAGAATCTCTTTGGATAAGGTAGCCGGAAGGATCTCTTCGTCTTTCAGTTCCGAGTTGAAATATTTGCTATATGCCGGCTGCATGATGTGTCCGACCATGATAGACAACGTTCCTGCATCTACTACCTCCTGCCAGATTGCTCCGTAAGTCTTGTCATATTCCTCCACAGACAAGCTATTCACGGTCACTGCCAGATGCTGGTCCCTTTCATCCACGCCATCTCCCGGGAAATGCTTCACAGCTGCAGCAACTCCATACTCTTTCAGTCCCTTTAACTGTTCTTTTACAAAACGAATGACCCTGTCCTGATCCGAACCAAAGGTACGCACATTCGTAATCGGATTCCTGTAATTCATATCCAGGTCACAGATTGGAGAGAATGCCCAGTTACATCCAACGGCTGCAGCTTCCTTTCCTGCAACAGCGCCCAGACGGAATGCATTTACCGGATGATCTGTTGCCGCAACTCCCATCGGTCTTGCAAAATAGGTTCCGTCAGCACAGATTCCATTTCCTCCGGACTCCAGGTTCGCTCCGAACAGCATCGGCACCTTTGAATTCTCCTGCAAGAATCTATGGGTCTTCTGTACATCTGACGCCGGCATCGGACGATACAGCATAGCCCCCGGCTGAAACTCCTCCACGAACTCTTTCAAGAATCCTTCTTCAATATTGCCGCCAATCGGACAGAACATCTGACCAATCTTTTCTTCTGTACTCATAGATGCCAACGTCTCATGAACCCAATTTTCCTTTTCTTCATCCAGGAAAAACGGATTCGCTTTCAAATCTACCATTTCTTTTTCCTCCTGTTGTCTTATCGGAATACCCGTAATTGTTACTCCCAGTTTAGGGAAATTCCCATGCAAATACCATGTAGATTCTTTCTGATTACCCGACATATTTTCAGATGTTCCCCAAACGTCCTTGCGGGTCTCTTTTTCTTCTGCTATACTTCCGATAAATCAAAGGAACCTGTATTTTATTCATGATTGATAAAGGAGTAATTATGCCATACTACATAACCTACGGTGATTTTCAATACCATTTGAAAGAATATTATCAGAGAACCGGAAGCCGGATGCAGTTTCCGGAGATGACGGACTACCTCTATTACAAAGGGTTATTATCCGACAAACCGCTGCCAGGGCTGCCTGCCAATAAGATGTATGGTTCCATGTCGGATGAAGAATTTGACAAGGTGATGGATTCCTTCGTTCTGGCTCTGACCCCGAATACTTCCATAACTTCCAAGGTCGATGAGTCTGTAATCATCCCTCAGACCAGAGATGTATTCGTAATACGCCATCCCAGATATACCCGTCCGGCTCCGCATATTCATAATTATTTTGAGATTGATTTTGTTGCCTCGGGACAGTGTACATTTGTCTTTGAAAACGAGAAACGCACCCTGAAGACAGGAGAATTGTGCATCATTGCTCCGCATTCCAGACATGACCTGACGATTGATGATGAATCCACTGTTTTCTGCATCATGATACGAAAAAGCACCTTCAATACGACATTTTTTTCGCTCATGTCACAGAAGAATCTGCTGTCCTACTTTTTTAGAACCATTCTGCAAGGGGATTCGCATTCAAACTATCTGATGTTTTATTCGGAGGATGTGGTCTGGCTGAAGAATATCATAAGAAATGCGATGTCTGAGTGTTACAAACGAGATGCGTTCAGTAATAATAATTGTATCAGTTGGATTCATCTGTTCTTCTCCCATCTGATCCGGGATTACAGTAAGACGATCCAGTTCTACAACTATCAGATGGGCACGGACTTTTCGCTGATCCTGCAGTATATCCAGCACAACTATCAGTCATTAACACTGGCTTCACTTGCAGAATTCTTCCACTACAGCGAACCGCATCTTAGCACACTGATCAAGCAAAATACGGGATGCAGTTTTACAACGCTGGTGAAGCAGCTGCGGATGGCAGATGCTGTGTCTTATCTGACGAATACGCAGATGAAGATTAGTGAGATTGCAGAATGTATCGGGTATAATTCGGCGGATCATTTTTCACGGGTATTTCGGGCGACACATAAGATGTCTCCGCAGGAATACCGGAAGAAACATCAGACGCAGGAGGAATTGTTTATGCCGTTTGAGGAGATTAAGGAGGGGAATTGGTAGGAATTTGGTTGGGAAGAAGGTTTTTAGAGTGTACGGCGTGTGGAGAAATCGAAGGCTGGCAGCCGGAGTCCTGCGCTAAGAATATGTAACAGAGCAAGAGACAGAAATATCGTAACCGGACTGATTCAATCAATCATCTTGATGATGATTGCTTTCAGCAGTCCTCTCAACTTTGACTTGTGGTCAAAGTTTCGTACGGTATTTCTGTCTCTTGCTCTGTAACATATTCTAGTGCTTGTCCTACGGTTGCCAGCCTTCGATTCCTCCACACACCTGACGTTTCTAATGGGCGGTCTTTCTCAACGAGTAGGATTCCGGCGTGAGGCGTAATGAGAGATTATTGGAGTGGTAACATGTTTCTTTTGGTATTGTTTTGTACAATTCAATACTCTTTTTGCATCTTTCCTTACGAACTTTTGGTTCTAATTTTTTTATTATGCAATTGTAAAAGACGCAAAGTCTACCTCGCCGTCTGTTACTTTTATGTATAATGCATGTGTTTCTTCTACTTTTGTTAGTTTTCCTGTTACTTTGATCCATGTATCGGAATCGCAGTTTACAACTGCAATCTGTTCTCCGTCTGGTCTATCCAGCAGCGCCTGAACGGTGCCTGTTCCACGAAGTTCCAAAGTAATATTCTTCTCATCTCCGTCAAATGCGAGATACTTGAATTCAGCTACTGCGCCTTCCTGAAGATTGGCGATGAAAGGCTTTAATCCCTTTTCGTAATCCGGATTCTCCTCTTCTGTAATATATGGCATTTCCGGCGGAAGTGTCGGAACGGTCTCACCTGGTCCAGGTTCTACTACATGTCCGACTTTTGTGCGGTCTTTTTCGGTAAGGTGGCATGCGATATAAGACTGATAGGTATTCTTTGCAGGAAGCGGTCCACCATTCAAGCCGCAGCTTGTAATCTCAATCTGTGCGATCGTACCATCCTCTGCGATATGAACTTTATCTGCGCATCCTTGTCTGGAGAATCCGGTGCCGTGAGTCTGACGATGCCAGAAGATGTAAGTCTCTTCCCCAATCTCCACAAGTCCGCCATGATTGTTTCCGGTATAGTTCACTGCAAGTTCATTTCCTCGATATCCCAAATCTCCGTTAGATACAATAACTCCTTTATATTCAAACGGTCCCTCAGGCGTTTTTGCCATACCATAGCACAGTTCGTTCCCTTGCAGACTGGAATATACGAAATAGTACCAGTCACCAATCTTTCGTATGCTGGATGCCTCGAAGAACGGGTGAGCTTCATATGCCGTTCCTTTCGCAGTATCCGGACCATTTGCCACACATACCGGATCACTAATGATGGTATGCATGTCATCGGCAAGTCTCACCATCATAGATCCAGGGAAGATGACACCTTCCATCCCTGGGAAACGGAATACCGGCGCAAATCCGTAATATAAGTAATTACCGCTTTCTTCACTGAGAATTGCCGGATCAAACCATCTTCCCACATCCGGGATTTCTCCATCTGCATTCCTTACATAATCCAGGAATTCGTAAGGACCTGCCGGAGTATCGCTTACAGCCACAGAAATCACATTGGTAAAATCTAGCGAATAATACAAATAATATCTGCCGTCCGGTCCCTTTGCTATATCCGGTGCATATAACAGATGTGGATTCTCCGGAGTGCAAAACGGCATGTCGATCTTCGGAAGCACCCCGTCGTAATCAGCCCCATTCAGCGGGTCCTGATCCTTTCTATAACTAATACCTTCGCATCTCCAATTCCCAAGATCATCTACAGGCGCGCTCCATACTACATAGTCTCCTTCACAGAACGACACACCATTCCTGCTGTCATGGCTTCCAAATATATACACCCTTCCATCAAATACATGCGGTTCTCCATCCGGCACAAATTCCCATGACGGAAGATATGGGTTCAAACCTAATGTTTTTGTCTTCATACACCTACTCCTATCATAATCATTGCTCCTATAATTTCTCCGATAAGTATACAGAGACGTGAAAAGGAGAAGTTACCCCTAACTTCCCCTTTCACCACTCAAACTATATCTTATTCTTCTACTGTCTCCGCCATATCATGCTCTGCCTTCATCTTTGCTTTCATCTCAGCAATTGCCGGGAAGTACTTCTTCAATGGATAGAATACCATAATGACCAAGATTAAAGCAGACACAATTGCAGGTATCATAAAACGTACCAGGTTTGTACCTGTAAGTGCCATCTCAGACTGTCCTAATGGTCCAAGCTGAGCGTCGAATCCGCAGATTGCCAGTACTGCCAGCATACCTGAGTTAACAACTGTATTACCACATTTCTGTGCGAATCCCTTTACAGAAGACACAATTCCATTCAACTGTTTGCCTTCTTTCAACATAATAAAATCAATCGTATCATTTACAAGTACATTCACCAGAGCATTTACCATCGCTCCTACTGCTGTCGCAACAAATGACAGGATACAGCAGTACATAAAGTTCAGTTTTCCAGTAAAGAACAGAACAACATAACAGATAATGGTCAATAACTGAGAAACAATGATTGCCTTATATCCGGTCTTTAATTTCTTCAGCAAAATTGGCATTAATACCATCATAGAGATCAACGCTCCAACAGAGATGAAGCCCATGTAAGTGGAGATGGTTCCGCCGATGGTTCCACCAATCAATTTGCCAGCTGCAGCCTCATCTAATGTTGCCAGTTTCGCCATATCAATTCTTCCAGGTGCCAGGATATACTGTGCATAATATACGGAAGATGTAAACATGAATCCGTAGGAAATAGCCGCCAGACACCAGCAGAGCATAACCGGCCAGATCTCCTTATGACGGAATACATAGATCAACTGTTTCAAGCCCCCGTTCTCATCTTTTGGAGCCACATAACGCTCTTCGGATGTCTTATACAATCCCCAGAAAAAAACACATGCAAATACTGCGTAGAAACACATAATATTACGATAACTTCCGAAAATCTGCACCAACTGTGTAGAGAAGGTAGAAGCAACTGTAAATGCCAGTGCACATACAGCAGCGCCTTTCGCAACGACATCGTTACGTTCCTGATCGTCCAGTGTCATTGCCGGCAGGATCGCCATCTGAGGCATGGTATACGCCGTTACACACATACCATATACCATATACGTAATGCAGACATAGACGCATTTTGCCATAGGACTTCCCTGAATGAATCCCGGATTGCTAAACAGCAGGAACATATCCACAAGCAGGAAGATAGGGGTAAATAAAAACCAGGTACGATAACGTCCCCATCTTGGATTATAAGAATCACAGATAACGCCCATTAATGGATCATTGATCGCATCCCATAAAGAACAGATCAACAGAATGATTGATAATTGAGCGGCAGTAATGCCGATCTCTTCCTGTACGTACAGGGAAAAGTAAGTAGCAATCGTTGCAGCAATCGCCATTGCAGTACCATTAACAGAAGTTGCATGGAACCATACAAATGCATTGCTGAGTTTGCCCTTTTTAGCCGTTTGGTTTGTTGGTTGTTTTGCCATTCTCTCTCTCCTTTTTGGCTCTTTAGTTTATATACTAATTTTATCTTTGGGTGTTCCAACAAGCCATGTTATATCATTCTGTAAATCCGACATTTTTTAACGCTGTCTCTGCATAGGAAAATGCCTGCAGAACCTGCCATTGACAACGCGAAAAGAACGTCTTGCGATCTTCCTGCAAAACGTTCTTTTTGCATCTATCTAAGAGAGGGCTAACTCTTCGACAATCGTATCTTGTACATTGCCGCCTACGTATACTTTCAGTTTTCCTTCATAAGGAATCCTGTTCATCTCCCAGTCATAATACTCAAGATTGTCATTTGTAATCTTTAACTCTACCTGCTTCGCCTCGCCTGGCTCCAATGCAATCTTCGTAAAGGATTTTAATTCCCGTACCGGGCGTACACGCTTCGCATATGGCATCTGTGTGTAGCACTGTACGATTTCCTCTCCGGCTCTTTCCCCAGTATTGCGAACCGTTACAATCACATGAACTCCGTCTTCGTCTTTTTCAAATTTCAGATCTTCATATGCATAAGTCGTATAGGATAATCCATAACCAAATGGATACAATGGGTCCACCGGAGCATCCAGATACTTGGATGTAAACTTGGACTTTCCGCCAGGTCTTCCGGTGTTCATATGCGCATAATACATCGGACACTGACCAACTGTTGCTGGGAACGTAGTCGTAAGCTTGCCTGAAGGATTCACATCACCATACAGTACATTCAAAATCGCATTCCCTGCTTCTATCCCAAGATGCCATGCTTCTATGATAGCAGACGCCATCTGGTCAAGTTCCGGGATAGCAAGTGGTCTTCCGTTCAATAAGACAGCTACCACAGGCTTACTCGTTGCCTGTAAGTTTCTGACAAGCGCCAGATCTTCCGAATGTAGAGTAATATCCGCCCGGCTTGCCGCTTCTCCGCTTTCTTCCTTCCTCTCACCAATCACCGCCACCAGAATATCCGATTCTGAAGCAATTTCCAGCAGATTCGAGCCATCTGTACTATATTGATAGGAAATTCCCCTCGCTTTCAATGCTTCTACAATACTGACACAATCATCCGGATTGGCTCCGATCGCCCATGCGCCGGTCATCTGTCCCTTATCCGCTGCCAGTGCGCCAAAGATTCCCACCTTTGCATCAGATTTTAAAGGCAGAAGATTCTCCTCATTCTTTAACAGAACGATAGACTTCTCTGCGGCTTCCAGCGCAATCGCACGGTACTCTTCTTTTAGCATTGTCTGCTGTTCTCTCTCCTCATTCGTCCGATATGGCCGGTCAAATAGACCCAGTTCAAACTTGATCCGAAGGACGTCATCCACAGCCTCATCCAATACACTTTCTTCCACTTCTCCGTTTTCTACCAGTTCTTTCAGACATTCGATATAGGAATTAGAAGACATATCCATATCCATTCCGGCAAGAATTGCCTGTCTGGATGCATCTCTCTTATCTTCTGCAATTCCGTGGTTCACACACTCAGCAATGGCGTTCGAATCACTGACTACCAGCCCATCGAATCCCCATTTTCCGCGCAGGATATCACGAAGCAACCAGGAATTCACGGTACATGGGATTCCATTTATATCGTTAAATGCAGGCATGATTGCTCTTACCCCGGCATCAATGCAGGCTTTATATGGCGGCAGATATTCTTCCCATAGTCTTTGCATGGACATATCCACCCGGTTATAATCTCTTCCCGCTTCCCCGGCACCATATGCCGCAAAATGCTTCAGGCACGCTGCCATGGCATCTTCTTTCGACAGATCATCTCCCTGGAATCCTTTTACTTTCGAGACACCATAAACACTGTTCAGCAGCACATCCTCGCCCGCTCCTTCACTGACACGTCCCCATCTTGCATCCTTCGCCACATCTACCATCGGGGCAAATGTCATATGTACACCGGCAGCAGTCGCTTCTTTTGCTGCGATTCTTGCCGTCTTCTCCCAAAGTCCAGGCTCCCATGCACAACTTTCTGCCAGTGGAATCGGCGTCACGGTCCGAAATCCATGAATGACATCATATCCAAAAAGAAGCGGAATCCCAAGCCGCGTCTCTTCCACTGCTATCTTCTGCAGACGATTCGCCGTCCCTGCATCTCCAATTCCATTGTAGGAACCGATTCTTCCTGCTCTTAAGTCCTCTTCATGGAAATCCTGCTCAGCAGTTCCCATCAACCTCTCAAACTCCTCCTGAGAGATTCTGCCGTCAAACATCATATTCAGCAGTTCTTCAAAACTAACCTCGAACGCTCCGACTAAGGATGGACCACACTGCTGTAACTGCCCGATCTTCTCTTCTAACGTCATCTTCTCCCGAAGTTCTTTGATCTGCTTTTCATAATTTTTCTTCATGTTGCCTCCTAATGAATCAATATTTTCTATCATTATCCGTTGTCACACACTATAGTATTCATTTTAACTCATTGTGGCGCCTAAGAATATGTACTATCATTTCAAAAATCCGACATTTTTTCATCCTGTTTAACACTTATTTTCCCCTGTCCTGAGAACCCCACTATCCGCCTGTGGAACCTGCCGCCGGCATTCTCCTCGGGATGCCTGACAACATACAGTACATACTGCCAAAAGTTCCTCTTAGATTCTTTGGCAGCAAAAATTCATAAAATATGCCGGAAAGTTATTGACTGTAAACATGGTTTATACTGTACGCTTCCTCTATAATAATTATATAAGGAGGCGGACTTATGACAATTAAAGAATTAGAAATGGAACTGGGTATCCCTCGCGCTACCATCCGGTTTTATGAAAAACAGAATCTTATTCACCCCAAAAGAGGCGAAAATGCATATCGGGATTACAGCGCCGAAGATATTGCAACTCTTAAAAAAATCATTATCTTTAGAAAACTCGGATTATCAATGGCAGAGATTGAAGATCTTCTAGATGGGATTACTGACCTGCCGGTTTCTATCGAGCGAAATATTACAGAACTTCAGAAACAGATTGAAGAATTAAACGGTGCCTTGGAAATATGCAGACAGATTCAGAAGCGAAAAGAAGTCCTGTCCACATTCGATGAACAATTCTACTGGGAAGAGATCCATAGAGAGGAAAAAGCCGGATACCGATTCCTGGATATTACCGGAGATCTGATAAAATATGAAAAGGAAGATATCACCCAGACTCTGACTGCTACAGATAGTGCGGGAAACCTGCGGCACAGCAGACGGACGTCTATTTTCAAAACAGTACTTTTGGTCTTAGCCTGCGGTACGATTGCTTTTCTTCTTGAAGGCTACAGAATCACTGCCTTTTTGAAGGGCGCTTTTACGCCGATTCTGTTCCTGCTGATCCTGACCGTATTCGAGATTCCTTCTTTTTTCTTGAAAGAAAAGCATCCATCAGCAGCAAAATACCTGCAAAAAATCGGTTATGTACTAGCAACTCTTGGAATGTTCGTATATATTACCGGTTTCTTTAGACTTACTATAGAGCAATTAATCCTTGATGTAAAAGAAGATATCGGATTCTTACCGTATATACTTGTAACATTTGGAATTACAGCCTGGGGATACATCTATCATATATTGGAACTTCGTCTCATCTTTGACCGAAGACATGTCACAGGAGTCAACGGTTTTTTTGTGATTGTAAGTGGCGGAGTGGTTAGCTGCAGCATACTGTTTTCCTATTCCAAAGAAGTATGTATCAGTTATGCTCTTCTCCTAATCATTATCTATCAGTTGATTGACCACTTTGTTGAAAGGAAAGAGTATCCTGAGGAAGAACGGTTTAAAAAGCCAGGTGCATAACGCACCTGGCTTCTATTATTCTTCCTATGTAACTATTTATCAAACAAATCTGAATGTGTTCCCGTTCGTGCCGCCGTCAACACCAACTTTCCTTTGTCTATCGCATAAATCAAAAGCCAGTCGGGTAATATATGACATTCTCGAAATCCAATATAATTCCCCACTAACGCATGATCTCGGTAACGTTCTTCCAATACGTTTTCATCTAAGAGTGTATCAATAACTTTTTCCAATAAAGACATATCGTATCCTCTCTTTTTGGCACGCTTATAATCTTTTCGGAATTGTCCAGTCGTTACCAATTTCAGCACTACTTATCACCTGCTTCCGCATTCAATTCTTCAAACAAAGCCTTTGCAGAAGAATACTGTTTTGCCTGAATCTGGCCTTCCATAATGGCCTTTGCTTCACGTATAGCCACTTCTGTCTCCACATTATACCGCGGCTGTTTAACCTCAAAAGGCAGCCCACCCTCCATGAGAGATTTACGTAAAAATATATTGATTGCATCCGTTATTGTAATGCCAAAACTCGCAAAAAGTTCTTCTGCGCTAGATTTCGTCTCTGGATCTATACGAATATTAATATTAGCAGTCTTAGCCATCCCATATACCTCCCATCTTCATTATGCATAATATATCACAAAGGATTAACATCGTCAATACATTGTACATCAAAAAATCAAGGTGTAGATAAATAACAATATAACGGAGAAATTGCAACCAAACGCAACCTGAGCATCTAATTATAAAACTTATATGTCCCTGCCTTCACGTTCATCCACCGTCCATCCATCAGACGAATCTCCCCTTCGCATCCAAACGGAACCACAATCTCATAAGCTACTTTCCCCGCTTCGTCATATCTCCAATTCGACTGATAAGTTCCGGCAGCCGTCTCAAGAGTACACTCTGCAAATCTAAGCCTTTCATCCGGATGCGGCTCGATCACGGCCTTTCGGAATCCCGGCTCCAGTTCACGGATTCCTGCCACATATCCATACATCCATGCCTCAATACTTCCATAACTATAATGGTTCAGGCTGTTCATGCCTTCCGGATTCATATGACCATCCGGCAAAACTGAATTCCATCTCTCCCAGATGGTGGTCGCTCCTAGATTCACGCTATAGAGCCAACTTGGATAATCTTCATTTAACAGCAGGTCTACTGCCTGCTTATGATGACCGGTCTCGGTGAGTGCCGGACACAGAATGGTGGTTCCTACAAATCCTGTATTCAGATGATTCTGATTCTCACTAACTCTTTGTGATAGATTCTCTCCTTCTTCGATTGCCTTTCCATCCGTAATGCCGAACATAATCGCAATCGCTGCTCCCGTCTGGGTATGGCACAGGCATAATCCGTCCTCATCAAAATATTTTGCAAAAATCGCCTCTTTAATCTCTTTTGCTAACTTCCTATATTCTGCCGCATCCTCTTCATATCCCAGAATCCCGGCAGATCTTGCAATAATATCCGCATCCCGGTAATAGTAGGCACTTGCGATATAGAGCGGATCAGTTGCGCCAAATGGTCCTGGCTGCTCATTATCCAGCGCCAGCCAGTCTGCAAAGTGAAAGCCACTCTTGATCAAATGTCCGCCTTCCTCCTGCTCCTCTATCCGTCTCTCATAATCTACCCAGGCTTTCATTCCCGGATAGGTCTCAGCAAGCAACGTCTTACTTCCATAATGAAGGTAAACATTCCATGGAATAATGACTCCCGCATCCGCCCATGGACAACTACCGCATTCCGCAATCATTCCTTCTTTGATTCGAGGCACTACATTCGGTACCGCTCCGTCTGTAATACTCTGCTCCGCACGCATATCCCACAGGTATTTCCGGTAAAATGCCGGCATATACATGTTATAGCATGCAGTCTCAGAAAAGACCTGTGCATCTCCAGTCCATCCAAGACGCTCATCACGCTGCGGACAATCCGTCGGCACATCCAGAAAATTATCCTTCTGTCCCCACAGCGCATTGGAGAATAACTGATTCACCTTAGCATCTCCTGTAACGATCCATCCAATCTGGTCAAAATCACTACGCAGATGCCAGGCAGTAAAATCATAAGATTCACACTCCTTCTCAAGCGCTCTCCACTCACCGCCGGCATCTTTTCTCTCTGCCAGCATGTAGCGGAATCCATAGAAGGTAAAATGCGGTCTTACATGTGCTTTCTTTCCACTTGAAATATAGATAAATTCCGTTTTTGCAAGTCTTAAGTTCTCATGATAGAAGCATCCATCCTGCAGAATCTCACAAGCGGTCAACCGAATCTGAGATCCTTTTGGCAAGTCACTTTCGAACTCTGTCCAGCCCGTCAGATTCTGTCCGAAATCCAGGATTGTCTCCCCTTTCGGAGATACAATCACTTCTATGGGCTTAAACGATTCTTTTTTCACAATCGGAAGATGATATCGCTCTGTCAATGCCCCACATCGGTCCGGTGCTTCACATACCGCCGGGTATCTTTTAACTGCATCTTTCTCCTCATTCGCTCCTGTCCCTTCCAATCTCGCGTCATAGTTCTCTCCATCGTAGATGCCGCTGAAGACAATCGGGGATCTTCTGCTCATCCAGCCTTCTCCGGTCGCTGCGCACAGTTCACCGCCAGCATATAATTCTGCAATAGCATATAACTTATCCCCATAAAGATTCGGGATACCACCATCGAATCCAAGACGGCTCTTGAACCATCCTTCTCCCAGCCAGATCTCCATATGATTCCTTCCGGATTCTAAATATTCTGTTACATCATAGACACTTGTCTGCAAGTGAAAATCATAAGAATGATATCCCGGAGCCAGATATTCTTCTCCCACTTTTCTTCCGTTAATATAACACTCATATACGCCAAGTCCACAGATATACAGGCGAGCATCTTCTGCTTCCTGCACTTCAACATCTTTTTCCAAAATATATCCTGCCATAGCATCCGCATCGACGATTCCCTCACCTGGCGTAATCCACTTCGCTTTCCATTCTTCATTAAGTTTTCCTGTCTCGAAAGAACTGGATGCTTCTGCCTCTTCTCCGTTGTCCGCCTTCACAATAACCGTCCAGTCATATCTGCATCTTGGCTCCAATGTAAACTGCACCGGATAGTCCAGGCTGTCCGTATGTTCATCCTCACCGCTGTCATATACAACTTCTGCTCCTTTCTTTACAAGAATTCTTGCATATTTCTGCTCTTTTTCTCCGTTCTCCGCTTCCACCTTCCAGGAAAAAGAGACCGGATCATAACAGTAACCCTTAGGTTCTCTAATATGATTGACACGCAACTCTGTAACTTTCATTCTCTGCCTCCTTGTGACAACATCATGTATCTTTCTCGTTATTGCATATATGTTCTCTATAACTCAACCGTTGCTCCCTCAATACCTTCACCGGTTATCTTCACGGTTATCTTCCCTGCTTCTTTTTTCATCTTCAGAATCGCCAATGCATGGCCTTCTCCTGCTGTTGTCTCAGGAAGTTCATATCCTTTCTTGTGAATTGCCTTAACTCCTCCAAATGCAAGAAGTTCTGCCGCCCCTTCTACCTGTATTGACAACAGAATCGTTGAATCTGCCACCAAAAGTCCTTGTGCGTCCAGAATATCCACATTTATGAACGCAAGTGTCTCATACTTTTCAGCAGACAGAGCCATCTTTGCTGCTTTCCCAGCGGTCTTAAGAGTCATACGTCCAACCTCTGTTCCATCTTCATAGGCAACTGCCACCAGTTCGCCTGGTTCATATACTGTATGGTATTGCGTCTCAAAACTTGTCTCTTTCCCGCATGGCTGTACCCCAAGCGATCTCCCATTTATGAACAGTTCCACGCTGTCTCCGCCGCCATACACCTGAATCATGATCGGTTTTCCTTCTTGTCCTTCATAAGCATAGTTAAAGGTACAATCCGTATAGCACCAAGGTCCAAAATTACGAGGAATCCCATAACTTGCCGGGTTCTGAACTGCAATACACGGCTTCTTCGTAAGACCAAATACAATCTCTCTATAATAGGAGGTCGGGCGGCGATTCCCAAGAATCGAGATGTCTCCTCCTGTGTTCATAAGATCCGGATATACCGAAGTCACTTCTCCCAGGTAATCCCATCCAGTCCAGGTAAAATCCCCAATCACGGCTGAACATCTGGTAATCGCGTCCCAGTTCTCCGCAATCTGCTTTGGATAGGTCTCTGTTCCAACCATGACCCGGTCGGTGTATTTTGCCGCATCCATGAGATATCTTGAGGTCATGTAATTATATCCGATAATATCCATCGTTGTTTCCAGTTTTTCAAGGATACCTCCGAGTATCGGATGTGATACGATTCCCGGCATATCCGTCTCCAATGCTGCCATAAACACATTGACGTCACCTTTTCCGGTATCTGCTTGTCCATCCGTGATATCATCCACAATCTTAGCCAGACTATCCCCTGCAGCAAATGCACCGTTGATTCCATTCGTTGTATAACGAGTTGCATCCAGTTCATGGAACTTATCACTTAGCATACAGCTGGTTTCTAAGCCTTTCTCTGTGCTGATCTCAAAGATCTCATTGCCCGTAGAATACATAATCACAGAAGGATGATTATAATCAGCCTCTACCATATGTTCGATATCCTTCTCCCAGTTTCGCTCAAAATCAATCGAATAATCATAACTGACTTTACTTTTATTCCATACATCCACCAATTCATCCATCACATAGACCCCTAACTTATCACACGCACGAAGAAGTGCCTGAGATGCTGGGTTGTGGGCAGAACGGATGGCATTGAATCCTGCTTCTTTTAGCCGTTTTACCCTGCGGTACTCATAATCGTCATAAGCAGCGCTTCCCAGAATTCCCTGGTCGTGATGGATACATGCACCGCGTAATTTCACACTTCTTCCATTGACCCGAAGTCCGTGGCGACTATCCAGGTTCAATTTTCTCACACCGGATGTGATCTCGGTTTCATCTAACACTTCCTGCTGATTAGAAATAGTAAGCGTCACCGTATATAGATTAGGCTCAGTTTCATCCCATAATTTTGCATGGTCAAGATACAGATTCTTACGAAGTTCCAATGTCTGACGGCTTCTGATTCTCACCGGATAACGATTGCTGACTGCCACATTGCCATCTGCATCCTTTATTGTCACAGTTGCTGTTACCGTGTCTGCTATCAGGCTGTCATTGTGTATTCTGGCAGATACACACACCAGTGCGCCGTCCGCATCCACATCCAGCGTTGTCATACGCAGTCCATTAGGCTTCACATAGATACTGCCGCTGTGAATCAGATATACATCACGATAGATTCCGGCACCACTATACCAGCGGCTGCTTCTGGTGCCACATTTTACCGCCACCAGGACATCATTCTGTTCACCATATTTCAGATAATCTCCGATCTCCACGGTAAAATCCGTATATCCATATGCACTTTCGCCCACCTTCGACTGATTGACGAACACGCTGGCATTGCGGTAGATTCCTTCAAACTGCAGCATTACATGACCACCGTGATAGTCTTCCGGTACAAAGAACTGCTTATAATACTTATATTCTCCCGCATCAATATTACCGGTAAATCCTCCATTTACCGCACCTTGCTTCTGCTCTTCATGGAACATGGCATCATGAGGCAGCTGCACCTCCACTGCCTCATCGGGCACACGGAATACCAGTTCAAACGGGTCCAGATCCTTCCACACCTTCCATCCATCATTAAATCTTACCTTTTCCATCTTATACCTCCATCATTTCTTCTATCTTAACTTCGTTGGCATCTCCCCGAATGCGTATACACCTATCTTCGCCTATCGGCAATGTACACTCCAGTTCTTGTAAGAACTCCATCCGTGGCTTCACCTCATACTGCGCTCCTCCCGGACTGAGACTTTGAACACCGGCAAAATATTTCCCCAGCAGATAGACAGGACTTGCCGCCCATGCATGGCACAGACTCTTGCCAAATCTATCGCCGTACATATCATACTACTCTTCCTCCGGCACATTCGGATCATATTCTTCCCAGAATGTGACTGCTCCTTTCCTAAGCATGCCGCCCCAGTATGACTTGATCTGATTGAACGCCTCGGAAAGCCTGCCCATCCGGCATAAGACATCCAATTCATAAAACTTAAAATAAGGCGTCGTAATTGCCGGAATCTCATCATTTAATAATACATGCCCTACAATCTGCTCCTGGCGCTTATCATCTGCGATTCCATATAAGATCGCAAATATATTCGCATGCCTTGTCACCTGCCGCTTTCCCGAAACAAATGAATCTATATAAGCAGACTTTTCTTCATCCCAATAGTATTGATCAATCTTTCTTACAAGTTTCTCATATTTCCCTTTATATCCTTCCCCAGAACACTCCGGAACCTTGCCCATTTCCTCCATAGCCTTATAGCATGCCGCAAGCAGCATCTGCTCTGCGGCGAGTGGTCCTTCTTTATCCAGATCCGCCCAGTCAATATAGATCCAATCCTGCTTACGCCCAATCAGGAACCCATGCTCATCCAGCTGCTCTTCGCAAAAATTCATAAGCGAAAGCATCTTCGGATATACCTGTTTTAAAAATTCTTCATCCGCATATGCCTCATAATGAGCCTTCACGCCCAGAATCCAGAATAACGAATAATCCACAATCGTATTGATATGAGTAGTCATCGGATCATTTCCACGAAGCGCCAGCAAGGTTCTGCGGTTAATATCCGGGTCTGCCATCAGATACTGATTTACAAAAAGGCTCTGATAAGCATCTCCGCTCCAGATCCATCGATCTCTTTTAATTCCATCAATAAAGAAGATGCCGCTGCAAAGCCTGAATGTATGCTCCGCAACTTTCCATATCTGATTCAGCAACTCATCGCCACAAGTAAAAGATGCTTTTACCGGAATATCCACATACTTGTGGATCGCCAGGACTTGTACCTCACTTTTTTTGCACTCCGGGATAAATACATACCGCACTGCGCATCTTGGACTGCACTTTGTATGCGGATCTATCTCCCAACTATAATAACAGTATTCCTGATTCAAAGCCTCTTCCCTGGATTCCCCACAGTAAATCCGCATTGGATATGTATCCCTCTGCCCAGTTTCCTCCTGTTTTTTATGTATCTGTCCGGTCACTTTAATCTGCGCCGTCAGTTCTGTCTCAAACTCACAGAGTATGCCATCATTCACTTCTTCTATACGGATCGGCAGATAAATCTTCTCCGTATAATCCCAGACAGAAGGGTCTTGCTCTTTCCTCGTAAAATATTTGCTATAACCCACCGGAACTGCCGGCTGGTCATAATCTTCCACCATCCATCCGCTATCTGAACAGATAACGTCTCCTGCAATATAAATACTTGGGAACTTCTCAATACATGCCGCATGGACCGACACGTCTGTTTCTCCGGGACCGCATATGATCTCCCGTCCAAATGGATACTTCCTGTCTCCCACAAGCACATAGCCTATTGATTTTGAATAGACGGAAAATACCGTCTCCTTTTCTAATTGATAGTTTCTTCGGAACACAACCCTGTTGCGGAATCCCTCACTCTTCCAGAATGCCGGCCACCCGATTCCCCGCTCAATACGGCTAAAATTCTGCTTCATCGCATGATACAATTCAAAATCCCCAGGGTACCAGATCCAGTAGTTTCTTTCTATCATTCCCTCCACCTTCCTGCCATATTATCGTATTGCTTTTCTCAACGTCTCTCTGTTTCTAGTTTAACTTCTGTTTCCTATAAACGTCACATGCTATTTTTCACACAAATCCGACATATTTTACGATAATATACCGACCGGTACATATTCCCTATACAACTGCATCTCCCTTTTCTCTACCATTCACCGTTTTCACGATAAGACTGGCGGTACTGTCCCGGTGTCATTCCGACATGTTTTTTAAAAATACGGATAAAATAACTCTGTGTTGAAAAATAAAGATACTGACTGATTGCGGACAAAGTAGCATCCGAATAGATGAGCATATGTTTTGCTGCCTCAATCCTTTCCTGCTGTACAAAGTCCACCATCGATATGCCTGTCTCCTGCCGAAACACCCTTGACAGATGGCAGGGACTCATTCCAACTGCATCAGCCACCATCTCCAACGTAATCTTTTCATGAAGATGAATCGCAATATAATGGATCGCACTATCTATCGCTGCCCTGTAATGCCGGTTTCCTTTCCTGGCAACTGCGTAGGTGAATTCCCGAAACGCATGGTTATAGAGCCTGTCTATCTCTTCTACTGTAGAACACTCTTCCCCCATCAGAATATAACTGTCACTCATAGCATATGCCAGTTCTTCCGGCAGCCCACCATCCATCGCAGAACGTGTAAACATCGTAATCGCAGCAATCAACATATTCTTCTGATTGCGCAAAGCATCTTTCGACAGGATTCCCGCCGTCCCATCCGGCGGAATCTGAAGCGCCGAATCCAACAAATCAATCCGTCCTTCTTTGATTACCCGGTGCCGCTCCTTCTCATGTGCATACGACATATGTGGCTGAACCTGCTCTCTTCTTTCAAACAGACTGCTTTCCCTATAAATTTCCAAAAAATCCTTATTCATCTTCATCCGTTCTCATCTACCCTTTCTTTATATGACAAGATTTTATCATTATTCGCAAGATTTTACTATATTCTACTACTGTAATCGTGATAAATTCTTTGTTAGATAGAATCATAAGCAAAAGGAGATATGAAATATGGAACGAAATCTGAAAAAACTGGTCAGCCAGATGACACTGGAAGAAAAAGCCGGTATGTGTTCCGGTCTTGACTTCTGGCATCTGAAAGGAGTGGAACGGCTTGGAATCCCAAGCGTCATGGTGAGCGATGGCCCTCATGGATTACGAAAACAGGACGAAGCAGCTGATCATCTGGGAATCAATGACAGTATCAAAGCAGTCTGCTTTCCTCCGGCAGTCCTAAGCGCCTGCTCTTTTGACCGGGAACTGATGCATACCTTCGGAGATGCCATCGGCAAAGAAGCACAGGCTAACGATCTGTCCGTTGTCCTCGGACCGGCAGTCAACATCAAGCGTTCCCCATTATGCGGACGGAACTTTGAATATTACTCGGAAGATCCTTACCTTGCCGGCGAAACTGCTGCCGCGTTCATCAATGGTGTCCAGGCACATCATGTAGGAACCTCCATCAAACATTTTGCCGCAAATAATCAGGAATTCAACCGTATGAGCTGCTCTTCCAACGCAGACGAGCGTACGCTCAGGGAGATCTACCTTTCTGCCTTTGAGACAGCCGTAAAAAAATCCCAGCCATACACCGTGATGTGCTCTTACAATAAGATAAATGGCACCTTCGCCTCTGAGAATCCATGGCTCTTGACCGATGTTCTTCGGGATGAGTGGGGATTCGAAGGCTATGTCATGTCTGACTGGGGCGCTGTTAATGACCGTGTTGCAGGTCTGAAAGCCGGTCTGGAACTTGAGATGCCTTCTTCCGGCGGCATCAATGACCGTGAAATCGTCTCTGCCGTACAAAATGGCACTCTGGACGAGGCAGTCCTTGATCAGGCAGTGGAACGTATGCTGAAAATTATCTTCACATATACAGATCACCGTGAAGACCAGGAATTCACACTGGAGGCAGATCATGCATTAGCCAAACAGATTGCAGAGGAATCCATGGTTCTCTTGAAAAACGATTCTATACTTCCTCTGAACGATGAAGAAAAGATCGTATTCATCGGTGAATTTGCCGCAAAGCCACGCTATCAAGGCGGCGGAAGTTCCCATATCAACAGTTACCGTGTCAGCAGCATCCTGGATTCGATTACAGAAAAGACGAACGTAACTTATGTAAAAGGTTTCCAAGCAGATAGCGATATCTATGATGAAGATCTGGCAGGCGAAGCAATCGAAGCAGCCAAGAATGCAGACAAAGTGGTCATCTTTGCCGGACTTCCGGACAGTTTTGAATCTGAAGGTTATGACCGGACCCATATGCGGCTTCCTGATTGTCAGAACCGCCTGATCGATGAGATTCTTGCTGTACAATCTCAGGTAATCGTTGTGCTTCACAATGGTTCTCCGGTTGAAATGCCGTGGCTTTCTAAAGTAAAAGGACTCCTGGAAGCATATCTTGGCGGACAGGCAGTTGGAGAAGCGCTGGCAGATATTCTCTTTGGCAAGGTCAATCCATCGGGAAAACTTGCAGAGACCATTCCTTATAAACTGTCTGACAATCCGTCCTACTTATCATTTGGAGACGGAGAAGATGTGGAGTACAGCGAGGGGATCTTCGTCGGATACCGCTATTACGATACGAAAGAGATGCCGGTAGCATTTCCATTCGGTTATGGACTTTCTTATACTACATTCGCATACAGTAATCTGCGAATCAGCCAAAAAGAACTGTCTGATGCCGATACGATTACCGTATCTGCAGATGTAACCAATACAGGAGACAGAGAGGGAAAAGAGATTGTCCAGTTATATGTCCGTGATCTGACCGGAACTGTACGCCGTCCGTTAAAAGAACTAAAGGGTTACGATAAAGTATCTCTGAAGCCGGGTGAAACGAAGACCGTTTCTTTCACCCTTGATTACAGAAGTTTTGCCTGGTATAACACTAGATTAAGCGACTGGTATGCGGCATCCGGCGATTATGAGATTCTGATTGCCGCTTCCTCACAGGATGTACGCTTGACAGAGCAGGTACACCTGACCACCAGAAAGGTATTGCCGCTGAATGTACATGCCAACACAACTCTGGGAGAACTGCTTTCTGATGAGCGCACCAAAGCACTGGGATTGGAATTCAAGAAGCGTATGGATACCTTCTTCGGCGCTCCGGCAATTTCTGACGAAGAGGAATCTTCAAGCGCAAAAGAAGCAATCAGCGATGAAATGAATAACGCGATGGTGGCATCTATGCCGCTTCGAAATGTTGTGACTTTTGGACTGCTTGGCAGAGAAGAACTTGAGAATCTTTTAAACGAGATGAATCAGCATTAAAAATCAGGAAGGAACTGAGCCACTGATATTTCCAGTGGTCAGTTCCCTATATTAAAATATGACGTCAAACACATGCGGTTCTCCGTCTGGTACATACAATCAGATCGTAACTGAAAATATACGGAAAGGTTATATAACCATCACTTCTTTTCCTTTTATCCCAAGATTTGCCACATCAACTCTATACCTCACACCCTCCGGCACTTTCACTTCTAATATGATTCTGTCATCCTCTTCTTTCACATGCACCCTAATCTCACCCTTCACGGATCTGTAACTGCATGTGAATTCTCTCATGCCCTCCGGCAGATACGGACATATGACCACTTTTTCGAATCCGGCTTCCTCCGGCACAATTCCGGCAATTCCATTATAATACCACTCAATAATATGCCCCATCATATCATGGCAATGGCTTCTCGGATTGGTCTCCCAATATTCTCCCAGGGTGGTCTCTCCGTCCAGAATAAACGAATAGTAACTCGGATGTTCTTTCCTTAATATGAATCTGGCAATCACATCGTTCATTCCATTCTTACGCGCGGTCTGGATGATATACGGAAGCCCTACCTCTCCACTGATAAATGCGCCTTCACGTTCCAGCGTATATGCAAAAGCATTTGCCACGCTTTCGTATTTTTCTTCTGGCACCATTCCCCAGTAAAGAGGCAGTGCTTCGCAGGCCTGTGTCATGAATGTCTCATCCGCATGATCCCATGCGCGGTAGCACCAAAATCCCTGGTCAGCGTTCCATACAAACAGTTTTTCATTATAATTCTTCTTCACGCTCTCTGCGTAAATTTCCAATTCTTCCTGTTCATGAACTCTTCCCAATATCTTTGCGAACTTAGCCAAGGTGATTGCATCCGCATATAAAAATGCCGTTTCTATGTTCTCTCTTGCCAGTTCATTCCTTGGATTCCCCCAGTCACCCAGTCCATGATTGATAAATCCCTCTTCATTCACCTTTGTCTTCAGATGCTTCAGATACCGCATCCCTGCTTCATAGTTATCCTTTATAATCTGTACATCCCCATAGAACCAATAATGCCACCAGGTTCCCAGGATACAGGTGCTGCCCCAGGGAATGATATCATAGAAACTTCCCATTCCAGGCACCGGAAGAACATTCGGTATATAACAAGGGCACTGCGACGGCATCAGCCCATCTCCCGGATAGACTTTATTTCCCGCAAAGTCAAAGAAGTAATCGCCTGCCGTATGCTGGTCCACCCGCATATCCAACAGGAACTTCTCCCACAGTTTTCTGCCATCCTTCATATAGAATATGGAAGGCGCCATCAGATGGTTCGGCTCCTGCCAGGCAAAACGCTCAATTGTCGGACAGTCCGTGTGGATGCTCAGCATATTTGCCTCTACCGTTTTTTCAATCATATCGTATATCTGTTCATACCGCTTGTCATCACAAGAAAAAGAGCCATCCGTCTTCCATGCGCTGCTGATTGCGTGCGCCCGCAATCGCCGGAATTCAATCCTTGCAGCGATATGGCTGCCCAGTGAATCTTTCTGATCTTCATTATCATCTGCTTTATATTCTTTTCCATCAGAATTCCCGGCATAGACTTTCTCCACCGCTACATATCTTCCCGCAAAATAGGTGAATTTCATCCGGCATGTCTCCCACACATCATCTTTCCCGATGATATATGTAATGCAGGAATCCAGATTCACCCAGCCTTTTGCCATCTGATCGACATCTCCATCCGGTCCTAATTTCTCTGCAGGATACAGTTTTATCATATCTCCGGTTTTTCCCCGGACTTCAAACTCTAGTATTCCAGACATATTCTGTCCCAAATCAAAGATTTCCCGTCTTGTTATACCGCAGGATTCCTCTTTCCTTCTTCTCTGTGCATCCGTACTTTTCTCATATTTTGGAATTCCTCCAAGATCTCTTCCATCATATGTCCGTATAACTTTCACGGCAGGCTGAAACTGCTCCATGAGTTTTCCCTTCGGTATTTCTCTTTCTTCCAGAATAACAGCCTTCTCCCAATCAGACGCGTCATAATCCGCCGTATTCCATCCTTCCTGAATGAGCCTCCCGTCAATCGTCTCCGAACCATATACATTACTCATCACTACCGGATGCTGCTTTACTTCAAAGGCATCATCTGCCTGAATCGTCTCCATAGTTCCATCTTCATATGTAATTGCAAGTTCCAACGCAAGAACCAGATATTTTCCAAAAGGCTTATACGGATTCGGATTCGGCGGCATGAATTCCGGAAATGAGAATGTATAATGCTCATCCATCTTAATGAACCACCCGTTCCCTACTTCTGCTCCCAGCACATTATCCCCCATCTGCAGATACTCGGTTACATCAAAGGTCACATACTGGATTATCTTCCGGTAATTTGTCCAGCCAGGATCTAATTCATGGTCATCCACTTTCTTTCCGTTGACATAAAAAATGAATTGCCCTAGTCCACAGACTCTTGCCTCAGCTCTTCTTACTTTCTTCTCTATGCAGAATTTTCTTCTTGCATAAAATGGTACGGCAGTCCGGTTCGTAATCCAACTGCCCAGTGTTGTATTCATGATCTCATCTCCCTTATATTTTCCTCCTTAATCGCAATTCTTATACCAATATATCAGTTCTTTTTACTTTTCTTCACTAATTACCACAGCCGCATACTCTGGTCGAAACATATCCGCCATTGTCATTCCGTCTAACGCGCAGACTCTCGGCTTGCATTCATTTGAAAAAAAACACTCGAAAGGCTCACCTTTGGAATAATCTGCTTCCTGTGCCGCCTGGATATATCGTTTTAGGTCATCTTTATGCATCGGAACCGGATTATGACCGCCAATATATTCCTCTGCATTTAAGCCGTACATCTTCTTCACGGTTCTGATATACTCTTTCAGATCTGTTGCTTCGTATGAGAACAGCCATACGAACGTTCCTGTAGCATCGCCAACAAACATAATATTTTTCTCCTGATACAGCAATGAAATACTGCCTTTTGTATGTCCGGGAGTCTCATAGACGCTGATGGAAGCGCCGCCAAGTTCAAACACATCTCCTTCTTTCGTACTCAGAAGTTTCCCCGTATCCATCTGACAATACTTTTCCATATCGAACCCTTCCGGTAATGCATTGTATTCTTCCCCAGTCTCATAGTGAATGCTATGTCTGGCTCTTTTTACGTTATCCATACGCATCTTCCGTCCTGTATGCTCTTTACATAATTCCACATCTTTTTCATGAATATAGCAATACTCATTAAATTGCGCATTCCCTCCGGCATGATCGCAGTGTCCATGTGTATTAATAATAATCAATGGTTTCTCAGTCACCTGCCGTACTGTTTCTCTTAGATTCCCATAACAATAGCCGGTATCAATCAACATTGCTTTTTCAGTTCCCACAATCAGATAGCAATACACTGACTCCGGGCTTCCTATTCTGTAATAGCCATTCATTTTCTCAACTTGATAATACATCTTACTTCCTCCTCGCATATTAATTAAATCTGTCCCTGTTCCAGCAATTCTTCAAAAGAAGATTTCTCAGGGAGCGGCAATGCGAATCTTTTCTCCAGCCAGCATCCTGCAAGCTCACTCCACTTAGCCGCATCCGGATAGATCAGGCTTCTTGCCTCTGCCGAAGCCTGTGTAGAAAGCGACAGTCCATGAGGACCTTCTTCAAAAATATGTAATTCAAACGGAATCTTCTTCTCTGCAAGGGCATGGGACATACGGATGGAATGCTGCACTGGTACCAATGTATCTTCTGATGTCGCCCATAGGAAAGTTGGCGGCATGTATTCTGTCACATGTCTTGCCGGACTTACTTTGTCAAGCATCTCTTCGCCTGGAACTTCCTCCCCAAGATACGCCTTAACAGACGCAGCAAAAAATGCCTTATCCATTGGTGTATACTCTTCCATTACATCCCTCATATAAACATAATCGCTCAATGTATAACCCAGGATAGCTGCTGCCGGACGGAAATTCTCTTTCTCTTCCTGAAAATACTCACTAATCACGTCTTCCTGCCAATTAACCGCATACATTGAAGCATTATGTGCTCCTGCCGAGAATCCACATACGGCAATCCGCTTTGTATCTACCATCCACTCCTTGGCATGTTCCCGAAGAATCAACATAGGTTTTCCAATCTCACGCATGGCATTAGGATATTGGCTGTTCACATTCTCCTCAATCCCCTTCATAATATCCGGGAATCTTCCACTTCCTTCGCAATAAGTCGAATAGCGCAATACAAAAGCATGATACCCCATAGCCGCAAATCGAATCGCAACCGGTTCTGCCTCCCGGTCTGAACAATTAAAATATCCTCCGCCCGGACAAATGATAATAGCCGGACGCATCTTTCCCGCAAGCAGTTCCGGCGAATCCTGGAGAATATAGGTGGTCAATGTTACATCTTCTCTGTTCTCATATAACTTAATCACTTCTGTTTTCATGAAAAACCACTCCTTTTTATATACGATATCATTATTGTATATAAACTATTTTTCTAAAACCACACCACTATTTTTTGATTATCCGACATTTTTTAACATCTTGCTTGCAGGACCGCTACTAGCAGTCCTCCCAAATACTTCGACGATTCAAAAGTCAATATCGCCTTAAAACAAGTCAAATATACATCTAGTTCGAGGCATTCAAAAGCAGTATTATAATACACGTAAACAAGATAACAAATCATTCAACAAACATGAAAAGGAGAGATTAATTATGGCAACAGCAGTATTAAGAACTAACGTATATCGCAATACAAACAAAAAGGAGTCCCTTTGGGATAAGTTCATGAATCTATCCAAAGCAGAAAGAGCAAGTATCATCTGTGGTTTACTTTCTATGAACGGTTCAGCCAACGTGTACCCACTTTACAAAGCATTGACAGAATAATATGGATACAAGCGGATGGATGAAAATAATAACCAACGGATAAAAGAGTTCACAAAATGAAGAGTCCATACCCGTTCACATAATTCTTTCGTATATGATTTGATAATTATTTGATTTTTTTATTTTCTTTCTGGACAATATATCTTATAATCTATGAGAATTATTTTACTTAGCAGCTAAATGGAAGTATGCATTCTGAAAAAGGAGACATTCTATGAGCAAAGCCTATTATGAATCCATTAAGGAAATCGGTAATTCCGGCATCATTCTGTCCTATCAGACAGTACCGGGAGGGTATCATCCTCTCCACTGGCATGAAGAATTAGAACTTCTCTATCCATTGAACGGTGCTGTCGATATTAATATTGAAGGAAAAAAATATGATCTTCCCGTGAAACAACTGATGGTAGTGGAATCCTGCGAAGTACACAGTACCTACTCCTATAACTCCCCCAGCATGTTCCTCTGTATACATCTCTCCAAAAAGCACATGCAGCAATACATGCCCGATATTGAACTATATCAGATCCATTGCAAACCAGAAGAGATTGCTGATGAAGATTTTCCATTCTATCTTGAGATCTGTAAAATGCTGGAAACCTTGACCCGTATCTATATCGAAGATGCTGCCGCGTTCCAACTGGAGGCTGAGGGAATCGTACTTCAGATTCTGGCACATCTGATTCGACACTTCTCTACCAATACTGCTCCACAGTTAGATGCCAGTGATGCTCTCACACGAGAACGCATCCGCCAGATCATCACCTATGTGGAAGAGCATTTTCGGGAGCCAATCTCCTTATCTGACATCTCGGAAGAACTGGGACTTGGGAAGGAATACTTTTGCCGTTTCTTTAAAAAAAATATGGGACTCTCTTTTTTAAATTATTTGAATGAGATCCGATTGACCCACGTGTATCAGGATCTTATTACTACAGACGCACCGATTACCGAGATTATGGAAGCAAATGGGATTACAAATCAGAAGTTGTTCAATCGCAGTTTTAAAAAATTGTATGGGTGTACGCCTTCTGCAATCCGGAAACCATCGTAAAAAGCGGACTACGGTTTCCTCCAGATGCTTTAGCAACTAAAAGGAGAATTATCATGTCATACAATAGTATTGTTCCAGAAGCAGACTTTCGTAAATTCCAGAATCTTCAAGAACAGATATCCGCATGCCGCTATTGCCAGAAAGATTTTGGTTTTGAACCGCACCCGATTCTATTCGGCAATCTTAATGCCAAGATCATGCAGATCAGCCAGGCACCTTCTCGCAGTGTTCATAATACGGGAAAGCCTTTCAATGATGCAAGCGGAAAACGTCTGCGTTCAGAATGGTATCAGATTTCTGATGAGACTTTCTATCATCCGGATAATTTCTATATTGTATCTGTAGCACACTGCTATCCGGGGAAGGCTTCAGGTGGTGGTGACAGGCGACCGCCGAAATGCTGTGCCGATAAGTGGCTGGTACAGGAACTTGCATTGGTGCGAAATGAGATCTATATTCTTATTGGTGGGTATGCTGCTGCTTATTTCTTCCCGGGTGAAAAGTTGACAGATCTGGTATTCCAGGATCTTAAGATCAACGGGAAGAAA
>NZ_JBNPMC010000030.1:0-44828 GCF_050313795.1 Bariatricus sp. SGI.154 | reverse complement strand
TTTAACAATCTTTCAATTATTTATTTGGAAGATTTCCCTTTTTCCTTTTTGAATACTTTTACCATAAAATAGGCAAACCCGCCGGTATATCCTACGAGAGTAACTACCATCATAATAATTGCATCCATCGTCATAATACATTACCTTCTTTCTATTCTTATTGACAGTTCTCGTCTTTTGTAATCGGTCCCTTTCCTGTCTTTTTATTAAAGAACTTTGTAAGAGCCAGACCGGCAACGATAACAACCACAAACTGTAAGATAATTGTTCCTGTATTGTCCTGTATGATAAATGGATTGAGCCATGTATCCGGGAACCAATCCTTTGTCTGGATGAACCAGTAGATTACCATAACAGCAACGATAATCGGCATGATATACATACATACATTAAAGTAAGCTTTCGGGAAATGCATACCCGCACCTTCCGCATTAACTTCTTCATTTCTAAGTTTCTCAACACCATACTTGATTGCAACCAGAGAAATCAAAGCTCCGCTGACCAGAAGGCCTACACCCCATACCCAATCTTGATTGTCGATGTTGTTTAATGACCATGCCGAGAAGCATCCTACTAAGAATCCAGCAAGACAGATATATACAACTGCTTTCTTGCGTACAACCCCCAAATCAACAAGTACTTTTACACCAACCTCTATCATAGAAAACAGAGATGTGATAGCGGCAATTGCGAGCACAATGAAGAAAATAAACGAAATCATTCTTCCACCCGGAATCGTCGAGAATAACTGATAAATATAAATAAACGTAATTCCAAAATTGCCCTGTCCAAGCGCCTCGTTCGCAGCTTCTGGTGTAACAGACAAAGCACAAATAGCTGGGATTACAACGAGTGCGGATAAAATCGCTCCAAGGTTATCCCCAAGACCCATAATCATACAACTTGTTGGAATATCTTCTTCTTTTTTTACATAATTCGCATATGTAATAATGAAGCCCCAGCCTGCTCCCGTTGACCATGCAGCCTGAATGAAAGCCTGAATCCACGTATTCGGACTGAAAAGATATTCGCTCTTAATTGTAAAGAGATATTGAAGTCCCTGACTAGCTCCCGGCAATGTAACCGCATAAATCGCTAACGCCACAAGTATCAGGAACAATAACGGAATAGCAACCTTGCAAAATTTTTCGATACCGTCCGCAACTCCTTTATATACAATAAAACAAGCCGCCGCAAAACCAATCGCATGGAAAATAATAACCTGTGCCGGCGAGTCTGTAAATGCTGTCCACATCGCCGATGTTGTCTCTGTCGACATATTCGACTGGAAAGAAGTCAATGAATTAACCGCATACTTCATACAATATCCTTGCAGTACGCAATAATAACTCATAAGGAAGAAACACACTGCCGCAACAAAAAAGCCCATCCATGTATATTTCTTTCCACCCATATCCCGGAACGCTCCCACTGTTCCAAGTCTTGTTTTCTTACCAATGGCCATCTCTGCCGAAAGAAGCGGAACTGCATAAATCAACATAGCAATTGTCCATGCTAGAATAAATGCCCCGCCACCATTTGCTGCGCAAATTCGTGGAAAACGCCAAACATTACCTGTACCGATACACATACCAAGTGCAGCCGCAATATAACCTATAGTACTAAATCCTTGCTGCTTCTGCTCCATAAAAAAGCCTCCCATTCTTATAAAATATAAAATGGATAAAATAAATCAATTTTTATTTCCATTTTGTCTATTATACCTCTTATATCCCTTAAGGTCAATGAAAACATTACATTTTCTTATGTCCGCATTACATTTTTTTATTTTGAAATTTTTCAAAGTAAATGCAACACCCTGTTGCACTTACTCTGAAAAGTCTATCTGTTGCAGTTACTTTGAAAAATATACGATCAATTACTTTCATAAAGTGCTGTCTTACCGCCAGGAATTCCTTTCAATCAATTTCCTCTTGATGCTGTGACTGCCTGAATGCTTCGGGCTGCTCCCATCTCCATGTATGTGGCGCTTCCGCCTGCCAGAAAAAATGCAAGTTCTGCGCCAAGGCTAAACGATACTGTCCGGATTATATACAAGCTTTCTGCGATGCCCTCCTCGCGCATCCGCTCCGGCTTTGCAATTCCTGCCACAAACATAGTTTCTGCCATTTTGAACAGCGTTTTTATTACGGCAGGACGGCTCACCAGCAATATAAGGATACCCTCGTCAACTCACGCAACGGGTTTGACCTCACTGCCGCGCAGCTGGATGAAATCAATTCTACTGTCACGCCTCTGATCCGCAGAGGGCAGTCCATCTATCACATCGTGCAGACAAACAAGGACCGCCTTCCCGTGAGCGAATCCACCATCCGCCGGCTGATTGGAAACTGCGAGCTCGATGTCCGGCCTGTTGATCTTCCCGAAGCCGTAAAGCGCAAACCCAGACGCAAACCACAGCCTCACCCGGAACCACCCGTATCCAAAACAGGACATCTTTATCAGGATTTCCTGTCCTTTATCCAATCTCATGATGTCCCTGTCGTGCAGATGGACTGTGTGGAAGGCACGAAATCCGATTCCGGCGCCATCTTAAGCCTTCACTTTACCTTGTTCCACATGCAGCTCTACTTTGCTCTGCAGGCACATGATTCCGGTTCCGTAGTCAGAATGCTCGATATCATCGAAGAAGCTTTGGGTCAGGAATTGTTTTCTGTCTGCTTCCCTCTGATCCTCACTGATAACGGAAAAGAGTTTTCAGACATCAAAGGCATGGAGCGCTCGGTCTATGGCGGAAAGCGCACGAAGGTCTTTTTCTGCGAGCCAAACCGCTCCGACCAGAAAGCCCAGTGCGAGACCAATCATAAACTCCTGCGGAGAATCGTGCCGAAGGGTACTTCCGTGGACAGGTTTATGCAGGCAGACATGACGCTGGCGACAAACCATATCAACAGCTATGTCCGCAAGTCCCTGTTTGAAAAATGTCCCTACGACCTTGCCATGGATGTCTTTCCGGATGATTTTTTGTGCTCCTCGGCTTGGAACAGATCCCGGCAAAGAAAGTCCTTCTCACTCCCGGGCTGCTAAAATAACCATTACGCGTCAAAGTAAACGCAACACTTAAAACCGTTACATTTAACCTGAAAAATCCTGTTTCAGGTCTATTTCGCATGCACTTTTTTACTCAAAACAAGCCTTTTCCTCTTGAAATCTGAAAAAAGTGACCTTTTGAAAGCCACTTTTTCTGTTGCATTTACTTTATTTAAAAGATGTTGCACTTACCTTGAAAATCTCGCCATTTTTTTATTTTCTGTCAATTCGCTTTCCAGAAAATATTTATACTTAAAAAGGTTTTGCAAGAAACGTTTCTCACAAAACCCCCTTTCATTGTTCTAGGAAATCTTTTTTACCTTCTCTATATATGGGCTAAAAATTTTCATACTCAGTTTTTCTAACGTTCCCAACATTAGCATCCCGATGATTGTGCCTTCCCTCACTTTGATTGACACCCCACCGGATATAGACAATATGACCGATATGATAATACACAGTGCGTCTAGGGAAATCCTTACTTTTGCATAATCAATCTCATATTTTCCACTGATGACAATGCACATTGCCTCACTGGGAATGGTTACCAAATTCAGCAGAAGGAGCGGTCCCAAAAACAGTCCCAGTCCTACATAAGCCAAAATGACAAATAAAAGTTTCATTCCGTAACTGTGAAGTTCAAATGTAAGCATATTATAATAGAAGAAATTCAAAAACATTCCGAATACAATCACATATGGTATCTGGAATATCTTCCTCACCTTAAATTCCCTGCCCTGTATGGCAAATTGGATAAGAACACATAAAATATGTAAGATCATACTAAGCGTTCCAACCTTCAGCCCACAGATTTCATACACATTAAGTCCCACAGCATCCCAACAGGCACACACTCCAATATTCGCTTTTAATGCCAACGTCTGAGAAAACGCTGTACCACAGGTCAAAAATAGCAGCAGCAAGATCTGGAAAGCTGCATTCTTCTTCGTCATTGAGCTTATCCCCTCTTTCCTCATTGCTATAATGATTATACACATTTTTTGACAGACGGGGAAAGTTTTTCTTTATAATTCCCTATATTTTCTTCATTTTTTCCATATTTTTCTCTTGTGTTCGAAGAATTTTTGCATTAGTATTAAAATTGTATATACCAAGTATTACAATTACGTATACATGTATGCATGTACATGTATTTAAAGGAGTGAATCATATGGATATTAAAAAATGGCGGGTTATGCTTGCAGTGGATGACTATGGAAGCTTTACAAGAGCAGGCGAAGAATTCGGTTATACCCAGTCCGGAATTACACAGATGATGCGGGCACTGGAAAAAGATGTTGGATTTCCTCTATTTATAAAGGATAATCATGGTGTCACTCTCACTGGCGAAGCCAAATCCCTGATTCCCTCTATACGTGCACTGTTGAACTCAGCCGAAGTAGTCACTCAGGAAATCGCTTTTCTTAAAGGCGCCCAAAAAGGTACTATTAAAATAGGGACATATCTAAGCTGCTCCATTCACTGGATTCCGAAGATCATCCGTGAATTCCAGCAAAAATACCCGGATATCATCTTTAAGGTTATTGAAGGAAGCGAAGGTGATCTGGCAGACTGGATAGAGGAACGAAGGGTTGATATCGGATTTATCAGCTATCAGAAGGGACAGAATTATCAATTTCTCCCAGTTATGGATGACGAATTATTTGCAATCCTTCCAAAGGACCACCCTTTCACTGCATACGATGAGATTCCTGTTGAATTATTTCAGGGCACTCCATTCGTTATCACCAAATATACACCCGGAAGCGATGTGCACCGGATATTAAGAGAATATAAGATCAAACCGGACATCCGTTATATTACGATCAACGAGTTCAGCATCATCTCCATGGTCGAACAGGGACTCGGACTTTCGATTCTTCCAGGACTTCTTCTCAGAGGACAGATCGGTGATTTCGAGACGCGCCCACTTGTTCCAAGGGCATACCGGCAGTTAGGGCTGGCTTTCTCATCTCCGGAAGAATTATCCCCTGCGTCCAAGAAATTCCTGAAATATGCAAAAGACTTTTTACTGGATGATTAAAATCTCCCATTCTTACTAATGTTTTTTAGGGGCTCGGCATAACAAAATATAATGTCGAAATAAGATTTTTTAATATATTTCTTGCTTTTTATATACTGCTTGGGGTAGCATTAATATTCTACTTTAATGGAACCAACAAGGATTCCGAGGACTTTTTTCTTGGGGGACGTTCAATGGGACCTTGGGTAACAGCTTTATCCGCTCAGGCTTCTGATATGTCAGCATGGCTTCTGATGGGACTTCCGGGTTCGATTCTGGCATTTGGTTTCGGTCAGATGTGGATTGGAATCGGTCTGGCACTCGGCACAGCAGCGAACTGGAATATACAGATGCTGCCTCCGGAGCAGTTACACAGTGTTCATTCGGTGGCGGAATCTTCAACGCAAGCCTGCCGGAAATCATTACTGGTCTTGGCTGGGGACTTGGATACTTTGGTATGCCTCACATTCTGGTAAGATTTATGTCTATCGAGAAACCTTCTATGATTAAGAAATCTTCCATCGTGGCTATCGTATGGGTAGTTATTTCACTGTTTTCTACTGTAATGGTAGCTTATTTCGGAAGAATGATCGTAGGCGAAGAACTTCTTACCACAGGAACCCAAAGTATGGTATTTATTGTTATGTCACGTAAATTCTTCCCGGCAGCCATCTGCGGACTATTGCTTGCCGCTATTATTGCAGCTTCTATTTCGACCGCAGACTCTCAGTTGCTTGTAGCATCCAGTTCATTTACGGCTGATTTGTACAAACCATTCTTCCGTAAGGAAGCATCTGAGAAGGAAACCTTAATGGTAGGACGTATCCTTGTACTGATTCTTTCCGCAATTGCATTTGCAATTGCTAATTCCAAGGGATCAGGCGCTCAGGCAATCATGGATATGGTAGAAAATGCATGGGGTGCATTCGGAGCTTCTTTCGGACCAACAATTCTTCTGTCACTTTTCTGGAGAAGATTCAACTACAAGGGCGCTATTGCAGGTGTTATCACCGGATTTGTAGTTGACCTTGGCTGGCTTCTGACAGGGCTTACCGCTTCTACCGGTATATTTGAAATCGTACCAGGATTCTTCGCAAGCATGATTGTAGCAGTACTGGTGGCTAAGTTTACCGAAGCACCAAACGCGAAAGCTCTTGAAATATTTGATAAGGCTACGGCTCCAGACGCTGACTAGATGTACATAATCAAGATAACAAAAAAACACATCCGCATATCAAAGCGGATGTGTTTTTTAATCTAATAATTATCTTCCATTCTCGCTCTTAACTACAGATGCGATTCCATAAAGAGCAACAATCCCAACTATTGTCCATCCTAACATGATGATCCCTCCTCAACTTTTTTCCTGTATCTCATTCTCTCATTATTTCTTTCTTTGTGATTTCAGTATAGCAACTTTTTTTACATTTGTGAAACGAGGTTTTATCATGTTAATATTACACTTTCTTATGTCAACTGACATTTTTTTGACAGGTTTCGGCATAAGAAAATGTAATATCAACATTATATTTTCTTATTTCTTTATTGACATTTGTTTCACAAAAAGATATAATTAGAAAGAGGAATAAATTAGCAAGGATGCTCTCGCCCTACAGAGAGCATCCCTTTTTTTATTCCTAAAACAAATAAAGATTGGAGTGTGTTATTTATGAGTAATAATACAAATCAGACCACACAACAATGGAATTCAAGATTTGGTTACATTATGGTTGCAGCCGGAGCTGCTATTGGTCTTGGAAACATCTGGAAATTCCCTTATCTGGCTTATCAAGGCGGAGGCGGGATCTTCCTCATCGTGTACATCGTTATCATCGCCTTGATGGCTCATCCCATGGTCGAGATGGAGACTGCCATTGGGCGCCACAGCGCTTCTGACACAGTAACATGTTTTGAAAATGTAAATAAGAAATGGGGATTTGTCGGCTGGATTGCCAACCTCTGTACCCTGATGATCAATATGTATTATGTCGTTGTCGGCGGCTGGGTATTAAAATATGCTTTCCAGTACATTATCAATGGTGACTTTGGCACTGACAAAGAAGTTTACTTTCTCAACTTCACCACTTCCAACGCAGAACCCATCATATGGGCATTAATTCTGCTGGTCTTTGTATCCGTCTTGCTTTTATTCGGAATTACGAACATCGTTGAAAAGTTAACCAAGTTCCTTATGCCTGCATTATTCATATTCCTGATCATCTGCGGAATATGGGCATTATTTGTTACAGATGGTGCAATAGATGGTCTGAAGTACTACCTGCTTCCTGATTTTAGTAAGTTTACTTTCTCAGTATTTGCCCAGGCTGCTACCCAGGTACTCTTCTCTGTAGGTATCGGCTGGGGAATCTTCACAACCCTGGGCGCCAATATACCAAAAGAGAACAACCTGCGCTCCGATGCCATCTTAGTATCCATATGTGATACAGCCGCTGCACTCCTGGCAGGATTCGTTATCATCCCTTCTGCATTCGCTGCCGGCGTTGACGTAGAAAAGGGACCTGCCCTTGTATTCTTAGTAATGACTGATATATTCAGCAAACTTCCCGGAGGAAGAATTATCGGCATCTGCTTCTTCCTGGCACTTGCATTTGCTGTTATTTCTTCTCTGTTTACATTCTTTGAGATCACAATCCGTACTCTCGAAGACAAATGCAAACTTGGACGTAAAAAAGCGACCATTATTACCGCAGTTATTATTGGCGCAGGAAATATTATCGTATCCCTCGGCTTCGGCGCATTAAGCGGCGTTCAGATTCCATGGCTGGATGTCAACGGTATTACCAAGTATGGTTTCTATGACTGGCTGGATTGCTTCACCGGATACATACTTCTTCCGCTTGGATGCTGGTTGATCTGCTTGTTTATTGCTAAAATATGGGGATTCAAAGAATACGAAAAAGAACTTACTAATAATGGCAAGTATGGAAAAATCACAATATACGATAAGATATTAACGATTGTAGTTGTGCCGGTATTCATGGTCATTGTTATATTGAATGTATTCGGGTTCATTAAATAGGAATATCTAAAAAAGTATTTTATGAACACTGTCGAAGATCCGTCTTTTTCATATATTTAGATTGACCTTTCCTATAATAAATGGTATTATTATTGTAGGTTTTGGATAATTACTTTCCGCAATCGGGGGGCGGGTTGTAACTTATGTCCAACAACAGTTAATTTCATTTTATAAGAATCTGGAGGTAGAGAAAACATGTTACTAGCACTTCAAATTTTATTCGGCGCTTTAGCAGCCGGAACCGGTATCGGACTTATATTTGATATCACAAAAAATCGTATGGATGAACTCAAGGGTGCAACTGGCAAGCAATGGGCATCTGGTTTCACCGTAGGTATCATCGCCAACTTACTTGATACACTTGGCTGTGGTTCTTATGCACCATCTACATTCATGTACAAATTATTTAACCAGATAGATGACATTGACATTCCAGGTACTTTGAATATTGGTGATACTTTCCCAGTTATCTTTGAGGCATTCATCTTCACTGCTTCTGTTGATTGTGATCCTATGTTCCTGTGGATCATGTACATCTGTGCTGCTGTTGGCTCATTCGGATTTGCCAGCATCGTTACAAAATGGCCACGTAACAAGATCAGATGGGCTCTTGGTATTATTATGATTCCACTTGCTGCTATTATGCTTTGCAAGAATACTGGTGTTGGTCCTTTCGGAATCATCGGTACTGCTACTGGATTGCACGGATGGAAACTGGTTGTAGCTGCAGTTCTCAATATTCTTTGGGGTGCGCTCATGGATATTGGATTTGGTCTGTATGCACCTTGTATGGCTACATGTCTTCTGCTTGGTGTTGATGCCACTGCTTGTTTCCCTGTATTCATGGGATCTTGTGCCGTTCTGATGCCTGCTTGTTCAATCGAGTTCATTAGAACCCACAGATATGATGTACCACATACAGTTGGTAATGCCCTTGGCGGAATTATCGGTGTATTTATTGCATGGAAAGTTGTTACAAGTCTTCCAATGTTCTGGCTCATTAACCTGATCTGTATAGTTCTTCTGTGGACATCATACACATTGATCAGTTCTGCCCTGAAAGACAAAAAGGCCGGAATAGCATAAAAATTACATAAGTATATTACATAGATGGCGGCCTTACAGGCAGCCATTTATGTAATTAACAATAAATACTATAAAAGAAAACGGAGACAGCAATATGTTCGTAAACGAATACGTAATGGACCGAAGACGTTATGATAAATGGGCAACTCCTAAATTTTGGAAGTTACCCATTTTTTATGTGTATTGTTTCATTTTTGTTGCAGGAGTATTTGGATGGATTTATTTCCAAAAGGTTGGTGCCTCTCCCAGGTGGCAATCAATTGGAGCTTTCCTGACATTTGTCGCAGTATATAGGGGTGTTTTTTTCAGATGGATGCATGCTGATAAGACATTCCGTGTCACACGAGCACAATATTTTGGCGGCAAGGATTGGAACTGCAAAGTAGTTGTGGGAAGCAAAAATATATCTTTATACATCAACGGAAAAATTAATAATAAAGTCGAATGGAAGGATATCCTGAAATTCGAAGAAGCCAAATCTTATTTTAAATTATCAACAGATGAATACAATGAAGGAGTTATGCTGGATAAGTTATGTTTCACTGAAGGGGATGCAGACAGTTTTAAACAATGGATACTTGATAATCATCCCGAAATTAATTATGAACCTATAGCTCCGATGTTTGATAAATAGCAATTCCAAATCCTGCCCCTATTATCCTGAGGCAGGATTTTTCAATCTGTTTTACTATTCTACGATCCAAGTCTCTATTCCTTCTGCCCTTGCATACTGTTCCATGTATTTCTTTCCATATTCAAGCGCCTTCTCCAGATCCCTATTCGCGGAGAAAGAATAGATCAATGTCAGAACCTCCTGTGCGTTCTCTGTGATCATCGCTCTCTCAGAATCACTTGTGGAACTCCCAATCGCGCCCTGCTCATCTGCCAGCACCGGCAGGCCTTCAATATTGATCTCTTCTTTTCCAATCCCTTTATAGGTCTCACCAGGTCTCCCTACGCGGAACAGCAACTCGTCCCCTATATTGGCCACATCATATGACCCCACAGAGAAGCCGGATTCTATAGAAATCAAGTTATTTACATCCACAACGGTATTTACTTCATATAATCCTTTACCCTGCCCGATTCTGCGGATTAGCGCCTCAGAGGATACACGATAGCGGCTCGGATCTTTTCCGAATGCTTTATATGCAGTTCTGGATTCCTTAATATTCGGAATCTCATTCACTCCATAATCAAAGATATCATCCTTTGCTTTTTTGAAAATATCCTTTTTTAGATACTTCCACATCTCTTCATTCTTCTTCTCAACTTTCACTTTATACTGCAGGCAGCCTACCCTGACCGCTGGCCACAGTTCCTTCATATAATTGTCAATACTAAGCTTTTTCATCAATTTATCCCTCCTAGATATCTCTTGTATTTGATTATAATACTTCTTTCTTCCTATCTCAACTCGTTTTTAATAAAACCCATTGGACAAAAATGCATAACAATATATGTTTCCCCTCTAAATATTCGTTATATTGCATAAAAATAATTTTTTAATTCAGCACTTCTTGACTCTACCACGCAAAAGTGCTATACTTACCACAACTTAGATGTGAGAGAACCAATGGCGGTTTCCTAAAGAGAGGGAACTGCTTTTTTGAAAGATGGGTACACACTAAGTTATAACTTTTATGGTTGTTATTGCAGTTAATCTGTTGCCGATCGTTTCCCCCAAGAACGTTCTTGCAACGGTGAACTCCAATTAATATATACATTTCCTCTAAGGAGGAGCATTCCCCAGCTTTGTATATACGCAAAACTGCAATGCAACGAGGAAAAACCTCTCAATGACATACCAAAAAGAAAGGGCACGACATACAGGTCGTGCCTTTTCTTTATCTCATTACTCATTATCTTAATTATTTCTGCTGATCTTTCTGTCTCATTTTTAATTTTAAGAGTGCCTTCGCTTTCAGGCAATCCAGACGCACCATATTATTCTCTCCCAGCACATCTGTCTCCTCTCCTGATTCACTCTTATTAATGTCCACAATGGCATCCAGATAATCATTGACAACTACAAACTGTGCAACCGTACCATTAAATGTAATTCCTGTTACAGGAATTCCGCGTGATCCAATCTGCTCAACCGTATTCGTATAATCTACATGGCTGTTTCCCCATCCGTCACAGGAAAGAATTACACCGTCAGCCCGCATGCTTTCTGCCCAAACCGCGGCTCTTGTACCCACGAGCATCTTATCTTCATTACCATCCGGAGAACCCACCAGCATCACTCCCATCAGATCCAAATCCGTATCCTCCGAAACCACTTCAAGAAGCGGATCTCGGAAGTGATGCAGCGATGTTTCTTTTGTTGAAGGACCAATTCCCATATATACACCTCCTACTGCATAGAACGAATTATGCCGTCACGATATTCATTCGGCGTCACAATGATTGGCATATTCCCCATATCAATAATTGATTTGCCTCCCTCTACACCAGAAGGCTCTTTCGCAAACAAATGCGTATCATACATCGCACCCTGCCCTGCAACTTGCTTGATTATGAGAACACGTTTCTTGCCCGGACGCACAATATCGTGGTACTCATGACGTTCCGTACACTTATCACCTTTGAATTTCTTCAGTTTATCACGATAAGACTGAATAAACTTGTCACATGCGCGATGTGCTGCTGTCGGACCCGGACGCTCTTGACCCATTCCCGCAGCCAATGTTACATCAAAGGAAATTATGTAATCATCATCTCCAGGCGTTCCGGCTCGGTTCAGATATAACTGTTCTTTCAAATTTCCCTCTGAAGAACCAAATTCATGGCACTGCTTACCATTTACATCCACACCTGTCAAGATCACGTATACGCCCGTAATCGTATGCGTAATACCTTCTCCAATCTTACCAAGAACCTTTGTAGATATCGGTATAATATCCATCATAGTATTCGTCCATCTGTCATGATCTCCCGGCTTGATAATCTGGATGTCAATCTTCTCAATAAACTCTTCTTCTGCAACAAGTCCATCGATCATCTCTTTGCTGACCGTCATATGTCCGTCCGTCGTAATATCATTATGCACTCCCCATTCAACATCAGTCATATGGAAAGCCTTTATCACAAGACGTCTTAGGTCTTTTACCTCATCAGCCATAGTTAGTCACCTCCACTAACAGTATACAATATATTGTACTCTTTTCCAATATATTAATAAGTCTTTTTTCAAAAAAGGGCAGATGAAAAACATCTGCCCTCTTCATACCTTGATTAGATCTTAGCTACATACTCGAATGGCAACGGAACAATCTTTCCAGGTGTCTGGATCTCTACTAACTGCTCCAGTGTTGCTTTTACGATCTGTGTCTGCTGTTCTACGTTGTGCGGTCCACCTGCATTAGCACCCATAGGTACCAATGGAGCAACTGCACGAGGAGTACCAGTCTGACGAACAACTGGTGGAAGAGCTGCAATAATAATTGTAGGAATTCCAGCTTCTTCAATCGCTCTCTGCACCAATACTGCAGAGCGGTGGCAGGTACCTCAGCCAGCGGTGAGGATTACTGCGTCAACATCCTCTTCTTTGAACATCTGTGCGATAGCCGGACCAGTTTCGCCTTTGAACTTCTCCTGGTTTCCGCCACCACCCATGAATCCTGCATGTACCGGAGCACATGCTCTGATAAATCCTTCCGCAGCTAATTCATGAATTCTGTCAATTGGGAACATACAGTTAATGTCTTTGTTAACATCACTGTTATCATATCCACCATGGGATACCATCAATTCGCTAGATGGTGTTGTGTTCTCTATCTTTCTCCATGTGAAGTCACCAGCCAGGTTGAATCTTTCCTGGTCTTTTTTATGAACACCTGCTGCTGTTGCAAGAGCAATAGACATATCCTTCAACTCTTTTGTTACAGGAGTCCATACTGACGGTGGAGTAATAGGAACGAATATCTCAGATTGTAAACCTTTAACAACTGTTAAACTCATTTTTAGACCTCCTTATTATCCAAACGTTCGCGCATCTTTTCTTGTTTGCGCCGTTCTTTTTCTATGTTGCTGACGTAGTGCTCATTTATCTCTGGTCCAAGCTGTTCCGGAAAACTCATGTTCCATCCAAATTCCTGTCCCACTTTCGGTTCAGTATCACAGATAAACATGCGTTTCGGCGCTTTAAAGAACCCCAGGCGTCCTTTCAAATCAACGCTGATACTACAGTCATCAACGTCTACTACAACGCCCTCCATATAAATGATCCTATCGCCATAATTCAAACGTTCATTATTCATTTAGAACACCTTCGGCTTAGCTGTATTTTAATCTACGCTTTTCACTCATCGGAAGTTCCTGCTCATTTCCAACGAGGTCAATCTTTGTTCCGTATGCGCTCTCAATCAACTCTACGTTTGTAGACTTAACGTTTGGATTCCACTTCTTCTCAGCAGCCTTAACATCTTCACCAGCCATAGCGGTCTTCAACATAGCAAGTGCACGTACAGCATCTTCTGGACAAAGTGTATTATTACCAAGAATCTCATTCTCGATACCAGCTTCAGATTTGTTGTTATCAACCATGTACTGCATGTACTTGTTACCAACAACGAGTGCTCCTTGTACTGCGCAGTAAGACATACCTACTACCGGAACTCCTCTCATACCAATCTGTTCGATATGGCTTGCGAAGTCGATATGGTTGTTTCCAAATCCTTCTGTTGTAACGAACGCTCCATCAGCATCCATCATTTCTACCGTATGACCTACACGGCGAGATACATAGAATTTCTCAGCGTTGATCTGAGGAGATCCAACGAATACAACACCACAAAGGTCTACTTCCGGATCATGCAATGCTTCCAGAACGAGCGGCTCTCTCCAGTAATGTCTAGACATCTCTTTGGATGCAGGTCCGATACATGTTAATGCATGAATACATCCATCAAGAACTTCCAATGGAGATACGCAAATCGGAACATTTCCTAAGTCTACGTTAGCTCTAGCGCCAAGGATACCAACCGGCTCTACAGGAAGGATGAAGTTATCATGCATAGCTCCCTGTCCCATGATTTCCTTAACAATAACAACTTTCTTCTTACCTGGACGACGTATAGATTTTAACTCCTGAGTATCAACTACAAGACTCTCGTCAAGTTTCTTCATAACTTCACGGATCTCCTGTGTAATGATATCAAATGCTGTATGAGCAGCCATAGGTCCACGACGCTCCATGTTCGTCTTCTCCTGGATAACAATGTTACCCTTGATAAAGATCTCTCCTTTTTCCGGACATCCCGGGCGTCCCCACATAATGTTCTCGTCTAAATATCCTTCGGAAGATCCGAACTCACCGATCTGAACTCCGCCTTCATCAACACCTGTCAGCATCATAACAACGCCGTCAAGTACTCTTGTAACACCACTTCCAAGTTCACTGTCGCCTTCTTTTGTAGCGATTGGCTGAACATCCATAATGGTCTCAGAATATGTGTGATATAACTCAGGAGTGATGATCTCCAGATGGAAATCTTTTACTAATTCCTGGTCAGCAATAACGTCTGCTTCGATTCCCTCACGGATGTAAAGAGTCGTTCCTTCAATCTTTGTCTCTGGTCCTCTTTTAACTTCTGTAATGTTGAAGTGTTTTCTTGTAAGAGTTCCTACAACTTTTTCTTCTTCAACTACTGCCGGTGCTGCTGCGCCTGCTACAACCGCTTCTGCTCCTGCCGGAACTTCTGCAACTGCTGCTCCACCTGCCCCAAGCGCTCCAACCGGAATCTCAAGGTCAATGTCCTTTCCTTCTCCGATATGAATCTTTAATGTACCGCCTGCTACTACAGGTGCTGCTGCAACTGGTGCTGCTGCAGGTGCTGCTTCCTCTTCTACCTCTTCCTCTTCTGCCGGAGCACTTACTGCTTTTACCCCATCCAGAACATCTGCTGTCAGTGGAGCAAGAGAATCACAAGTTTTTGTAAGTTTTGCTCCCAAAACTTCTTCGATGGTCAGACAACCATCAAGGCTTAATAATCCTGAATCTACCAAATCATCAAAGATCGCCGGATCTTCCAGATTTGCAGGCTCGATTGTAATGCCAGCCTCGGCTCTACAACATAATACCGCAGGATCATGAGCATGTGCCTTCGCTGTTTCAGCTGTGATTGACATATTGTTTTCCCTCCTTGTTAGGTTTGCTTAAACTTCCCTTACGGGTCGTAAAATAGTGTATATATACAGCCTCATCCGGCACGGAGAATACCTCTCTTATCTCCGGGCAAAAGAATCGGGGGCCCTTTGCCCTGCCATCAGTGGCAGTAATACCAAAATGCTTAACTATTAAGATATATTGTTTAAAAATCGATATCCTGGCTTACTTGTTTGGAAACTCTCAGAGTTCTGTACAAGGCATGTCCAATGGATCTCATAACATGGTCTGTCTGATGGAATACTTTCAATCCCATCTTCGGACCGGATGCCATAACTGTGTTTGAGCAGTCAGAACAGTTGCCGATAATAATGTATTCACATTTATCTTTTTTGAACTGCATATTATTCTTAACCTGTCCTGGGCAGTTACCTGGTCTTAAGCACTTCAGAGGTGCGCCCGGCTTATTCTCAATTGCCTGTTTACATCTTGCCACAGATACGACTTTTCCATTCATCTTTTCACAAATCTCGCGCATACGTTCTTCGTTTCCGCCACATGCACAAACAAGAAGTCCTACATTCGCTCCGTGGAGATCCGGGAATTCAACTGTAACAAGAATACCACCTGTTGTCTTCGTAATAGGCGCATCTAAGTCTGTAGACTTCCCAGTGAAAGCACCACCCATAACAATCTCGCCGTATTTTCCGTCAATTCCGCCGGCTCTTTCGATCAATTCCCCTACGCTTGTGCCTACCGGAACATCCATGAATACGTGTGCGGTGTTACCGCCGTTGATCTTACCACGAACTGTCAGGTTCTTTGTAATACACGGCTTCTTCTCGTCTACCGCTTCTGCAACCTTTGCAACCGTTTCAAGGTTCACAACGACAGACTTTGCTGCTGATGGAAGTTGTGTAGTTGTGAGGTTCACCCCAAGACATTCTCTTACTACAGCACGTTCTTCTCCCATTGGATAAATGTCTGGCAGCAGATGCATAGAAATCGCCGGCTCGCTCTCAAGCGCTTTCTGAAGCGTCTTGATTGCTTTCTGGTTTTTCTTCTTAATAGCGAAGATTGCTTTGTCAGCATTCGTAATCTCCATGCAGTATTTTACGCCACGGATTACTTTATCACACTGTTCTTCAATCTGTCTGATATTGTGCTCCAGTCCCGGCTCGCATTCTGCTGCATTAATAAGGATATATCCTCTCTCGCAGTCCAGTTTGAAATCTGCAGGAAGCTCAGGATTAATCTCCGGATCAATCTCTCCCATCGGAGTCTCCGCAAGATTAATGTTCAACTTAATACCTGTCGGGAATCCTGCTCCTCCCATACCTACAACTCCTGCTGCTTTTACCATATCCAGCTTGGTTGCGTCTTCCGGTACATCAATCGGCACAAATTCATCAGGCTGTTCAGCTGCAGGCTCAATAATGATCCGATCTTCTTTGATCTCAGCAACTTTTCCATATACGCTGGAAAAGATATTAGCGCCAAGTCCTGTCGGGGTCGCGATCAAAGTACCTTTTTTTACTTCATCGCCAACTGCAACAATCGGTGCACACGGTGCGCCAACATGCTGACGTAATAAAATCTGTACATTTCCCATGATACCCATCTCCTTTTCTTTTTTATATAAGTAAAAAACGAAACATTGCTGTCCGTTTACTTATTCCCCATTACTCAATCATTTATTTATAGATTATTTCTATAATATATACTTGCCATTTTTTTAACGTTAGATGGTTCTTTTTTGGCGGAGGCATGTGGGAATCGAACCCACCCAGGACGCTCTTAACGCCCCACACTAGTTTTGAAGACTAGGAGGCACACCAGTCACCCATCTACCCCCATGACTTAATCTCATGCGAATAGACTATATCACATTTACCCCTAGATTTCAACCTTTTTATTTATTTTTATAATACCAAAAAATCATTGACTTTTCAAGGTTTATCATCCATAATGAAGATAACAAATTGAACGCAATACTAGAACGTAGTCTATTTGTTAATTTTCTATCGTTTTAGCGAGGTTTTCAATGTTACCTATTTTGAAAAAGGCACTGCGGAAACATGGTAATCCAAAGTGTTTTTATAAAATTTATAGATTTTATCTATAATAAAACAATCTAGGAGGTACAAGAATATGGCTTTACAAGCAAACGTTAATTTCGATCGTTTCGAAGCAGCTCTACAGGTAGTGGATTCCCATACTGTTGGCGAATTTTGCCGTATTGTTATTGGCGGATTTCCAGAGCCAGAAGGCAACACCATGATCGAAAAGAAAAAATGGATGGAAGAGAACTACGATCAGGTACGTACTGCTCTTATGTTCGAGCCAAGAGGACACCACGATATGTTCGGTGCTTTCTTATGCAAACCAGTGAATCCAGAAGCATCATTTGGGGTAATGTTTATGGATACAGGCGGATATCTGAACATGTGTGGCCACTGTACAATCGGTGCTGTAACCGTAGCTATCGAGGCAGGACTTGTTGAATCTCACGAAGGAGAGAACGAGGTAGTATTAGAGGCTCCGGCAGGACTGATCCGCACAAAAGCTATCGTAAAAGAGGGCAAGGTTGAAAGCGTTACATTAACTAACGTACCGGCTTTCGTTTACAAAGAGAACCAGAAAGTAACAATCGACGGAAAAGAGATTGAATTCACAATCTCCTTCGGCGGAAGTTTCTTCGCTCTTGTTGACACAACAAAACTTGATATCGGGGAGATCAATGCTAAGACAGTACCTGCATATACAGCATTAGGAATGAAGATGCTGGATGCAATCAACAAAGAGATTCCTGTTAAACATCCACTTCTCGACATCGACTCCGTTGACTTGGTTGAGTTCTACGGACCAACACCTAACCCAGATAAGGCAGACATGAGAAATGTCGTAATCTTCGGAGATGCTATGGCTGACCGTTCACCTTGTGGAACAGGTACAAGCGCTAAACTTGCTACTCTTCATCACTGGGGAGAAATTAAAGTTGGCGAAGAATTCATCTATGAAAGTTTCATGGGCAGCCTCTTCAAAGGCGTTATTAAAGAAACCACAAAAGTTGGCGATTATGATGCTGTTATCCCAATGATTACAGGAAGCTGCTACCTTACAGGTGTTGCTACATATCTGATTGACCCAACAGATCCATTGAAATATGGTTTCCAGGTAGGTTAATTCCTATTTAGAGTTTGAATGAGCGAACTACACCAACAAACAGAAGCGGATTCAATGTAATCCGCTTCTGTTTATATAATCATCTAACAAAGAGAAAGGAATGAGTGCCGATGCCACGCAAGCGTCAATCCACCAAGAGCCGTATCGTGAAGGCCGCATGGAATCTTTTCTATAAGAATGGATATGACCATACCACAGTAGAGGACATTATCGCAGCATCCAAGACATCAAAAGGCACTTTCTATCACTATTTCAAGGGCAAGGAATCTCTTCTGAATTCCTTATCCTATCTATTCGACCAGAAATACGAAGAACTCGCTGCTGTCATTGACCCGGATATGTCATCTTATGACAAGTTGCTGTTCTCAAACCATGAATTATTCTATATGATAGAAACCAGTGTAGACATTAAACTGCTTGCCTACCTCTACTCATCACAATTAATTACCAAAGATAAGAAGTCTTTGTCTGACCGAAAGCGTTTTTATTTCAAATGGGTAACAGAAGTTCTGCAGGAAGGGCTGGAACGCGGTGAATTCAAGAATACAAGTTCAGCCGATGAACTCATGAATATCTATGCTATATATGAAAGAGCATTGCTATACGACTGGGTACTCTTTAAAGGCAAATACTCTCTGAGCGAATACAGCGACAAGTTGATGCCTCACCTATTAGATACATTTGTTGAAGGAGTCTGACTATGGATGTTGAACCTTAAAAGACAGGTACGTTTGAACCAAACAGTACCTGTCTTTTCTAGTCTCAGAACTTATACCATGCATTCATGCATGTCTTCTTCCTCTATCCCAGCCGCCTTCATCATCGAAGCAATCTGCTCTCTGTCTCCAAGATCAGCGCACCAGGATAAGCCACATCCCGCGGATATTGCTCTTGGAACGGGAATAATCCGCCCCGGCACATTATTCTCTTTACATGCCTTCTCCATAGCCATAGCATCCGCTGTTGTATGGAATGTTACCACTAATTTTAGTTCTTTCTTTCTCATGTCTACTCAATCACCACTTCAAAATATCCGTCTTTCTCTGTAGAAGTTGGTTTCCTGCCATGATCCTTAGCGTATTTTTCTACATTCATCTTCTGATGAGGCTCTGTAACCAGGATCTTCACTGCTTCCTTTGCACCCTTCAGGGCTTCTGCTGTCAGCATCAATGGTTCTGGGCAAGAAAGACCTCTTGCATCTACTTCTTTCATATTATTACCTTCTTTCCTAGAATACTATGTATGAATTCATATTTCAATACTATTTTATTATTTTGCCTCGTCCCTCTTATTCGTGAACGCTATAATGAAGCATACAACAATACAGATAATACATGCTACTTTTCCATTAAAAGGAACTGCTCCTGCTACGATTTCTTTTGTTTCTGCATTCATTGCTGTTCCACTTGCAGCCAGTCCAAAGTTATGGCAAAGCGCTGCTCCTACGAACATACCCATTACTGTAACCGCAGAATCAGAAGAGCCCTGTCCTGCCAGGATCAACTGACGAAGCGGGCATCCACCTGCTAATGTAGCCGCAAATCCTACTGTGTACATACCAAGAATGTTCCACAGATGCTCAGAGTGAGCAATCACTCCAGGAGTATCGAATCCAAGCACAAAACGTCCCGTAGCAACGTTGAAGATCAGCATTACAACGAATAATCCGGCAATTACGCTGAACAAGTCAAAGTTCTTCATTAAGATAATGTCACGAATGCTTCCTGCAAAGCACATTCTGGACTTCTGAGCAAATGCTCCGAAGATCAGGCCACCGATCAGTGATGCAATGATTGGCGCATGCAGACTTCCCGGACCCGCCTCACTTGCTTTCAGAAGAGATGTGCATAATGCAAGGATCAGGATTCCAAGCATCAGTACCGGAAGCACTGCTCCACTCTCTTTATTAGCCATACGTGCTCTTCCAAGGCTGAAGCCTTGCTTAAGTGCGAATACGCCAGTTGCAACACCAAGGATGAAGCCGATCAATGCAACCCATGCATTCAGGTCACCTGCTGACATACGGATTACCATACGGAGCGGGCATCCCAGGAATACCAGAGAGCCGATTACAATGATCATACCCAATACGAAACGAATCATCGGAGATGATCCTGCCGTAGAACGGTATTCCTTCGTTGCTACTGAGATAATAAATGCTCCAATTACCAGACCGATAATCTCTGGTCTTGCATACTGTACTACTTCTGCCTGATGCATTCCCAATGCACCTGCCGTATCACGGATAAAGCACGCAATACAGAATGCCATATTAGCCGGATTGCCGAGGTATGCCAGACATGCCGCTACAAGTCCACACACTACGCCAGCCAATGCTAGTTTTTTCTTTGAATCAGATAAATTCATAGTTAGTTCCTCCTTCTCGTACCTCTCATTTTCTTTAGAACCAGTGCAGGTCTGTTATTCATCCTGCGACAATTCCCGGATCGCCTCAATAGCGGTATCCACCTCTTCATCTGTGTTATAATGTGAGAAGCTGAATCTCACAGCCCCTTGTTCCACCGTTCCCAGCGCCTCGTGCATAAGCGGTGCACAATGCCCTCCCGGTCTCGTTGAAATACTGTATTCTGTAAGAAGCTCATCACTCACTTCTGAAGAATCATAATCCCCAATATTCAGCGTCACAATCGCGCAACGCTCCTTCGTGTCGAAATCTCCATATACCTTGACATTCGGTATATCCTTCACACCCTCGTAGAATCTCCACATCAGTTCCTGTTCTCTCTTGCGGATGGCATCAATCCCTTCCTCCTCTAGATACTTAAGAGCCGCATGAAGTCCTGCAATTCCATGCCCGTTCAAAGTTCCTGCTTCCAGCGCAGTCGGCATCTCCTCCGGCTGTGTCTTACTATATGTCTTAACGCCTGTCCCACCAGATTTGAGCGGGCGTATCTTTAGCCCTTCTCTTACATACATACCGCCGGTTCCCTGTGGTCCCAACAGACCTTTATGCCCGGTAAAGCACAATATGTCTATCTTCATCTCCTGCACATGAATCGGAAACACGCCTGCCGTCTGTGATGCGTCTACCACAAACAGTATCCCCCGTTCACGTGCCAGTTCACCGATCGGTTTCAGATCAATATAATTTCCCGTCAGGTTCGATCCATTCGTACAGATAATCATCTTCGTATCCTGACTAATGGCCGCCTCTATATCCGCAATATCAAGGGTTCCCTTTTCATTGCTCTTAACAATCGTAAGCCTGACGCCCTTCTTCTCCATCTCATAGAGTGGTCTCAGTACCGAATTATGCTCCAGCATGGTCGTAATCACATGATCTCCCGGTTCAAGCAGACCTTTAATTGCTATATTAAGGCTCTCAGTAGAATTATTCGTAAATACGACCTGTTTAGGGCTTGTACCGCCAAAAAAGCGGCATAGCATATCTCTCGTATCATAGATAATCCTTGATGCACTTAAAGACGCATCGTTGGCACCTCGTCCCGCATTCCCCATGGAACCCATCGCTTTTACCACCGCATCTATTACTGCCGGCGGCTTATGCATAGTCGTTGCCGCATTGTCCAAATATATCATTGTATCTTTCATCCTTTCGTCTTCTTTTCCTATATCTCTTCCCAATTCACCGGGATTTTATCTTCGTCCTAAAAATGTCATTACATATATCTATTAGTATATGCCGTTTTTGTGGTTTCGTCTAATCGAATTCCCAAATATAAAAGCGCCATTTATAGGTGCCGTCTATAAATAACGCTTTTATATACCTTATCACGCGGAGCGTGCCAACCCAAAGGGTATGTATTACGGGATTCTCAAACGAGTATTATTTTTTAATCTCATACACTTCTTTTACTACCTTGATAAAACGTTCTGCAGAACGGGACATCTGGTAATTCTTATTGTACACCAGATTAATATCTCTTCCTTGATCAGACTTCGGAATCGGAAATGACAGCACATATCCTTCCCTTGCCTCATCTTCTGTTGCAAGTTTGGACAAGATAGAGATTCCCATTCCCTGACGCACAGACTTCTTAATCGTCTCCTGATTCTCTATACTTGCAATCACATCCAGATCACTCGGATTGATTCCAGCCTGTTTTAACTGTTTCTTGGCTTCTTTTCGTGTACCGGAACCTTCCTCTCGCATAATCACGTGTTCCTCAAGTATCCAGTCCACATCATCCGGATGCTCTCTTTTGATTCTACGGTATTTCTCCGTATTCGGAGTGATGATTACCAGTTCATCTTTATAAAACGGTATGTATTTGCAATGCTTTTTCTCCAATACGGTTCCTGTAAATCCCACATCCACCATGTGATCCACAATCTGCATGACAACCTTCGCACTGTCCGTCTCCAGAATCTTAATCTGTTCGTCCGGATACCTTTCATTAAAACGCATCAACACCTTCGGAAGCAGGTACTGAGCCGGTATCGTAGATGCCGCTATTGTAATGCAATGCTTGTCTGCCCCTTCTTCACCTCCGAAACGTTCATCGATCTTCTTCTCAAGATCTATCATCTGCCTGGCATATCTATACAAATCCTTGCCGTCATTCGAGAGGCTTACTTCTTTGGTATTCCTCACGAACAGCCTGACATTCAGTTCCTTCTCCAGAGATGAGATATGCGCACTGATTGTGGGCTGCGTAAGGAACAACTCTTTTGCCGCTTTTGAAAAGCTGCCGCCCTCTGCCACTTGAACGAAGGCTTCTAATTGTTTCAAATTCATTAGTATGCTAACCTTTCACTTTCTGCTCCTGTTTTCTTAGTTACTTTTATGCTATCCATGTATTCCAGTATTGGTTTTGCACTTTTTCTGCTTGTCTCGAACAGATCCCTTACCTGAGCGATCGTAATTACCGGATCACTTTTCAGTCTTTCCTGTATCAGAGTCTTCGCCTGATCCATATACTCTTTCAAAGTATACATATCATCCGTCACTTTCACGATTCTCAGTTCTTCCAGATGAATATTCAGGATGTCATCCACAATATCCTTCGGCACTCCTTTGAAATCAATCTCAGAATAGCGCACAAAATCATACTTTGCTTTTGTAAGTATTTCTATTAAAATCTTAGACACCTTGTCATATACCGCATCTTTTCTGACTTCATAGTCCGGTGTACACAAGAATTCGTCCACTCGCTTCAAGCACTCCGTATCAGCCAGCATCTCCAGGATCTTATCGAACACATTCGGTTTGACTTTCTGGAAATAAGTAACATGCACCTCAGCTTTCTTCATGCCATAGCGATATGGGTATTTTTCTTCATAGGCTCTCAGTGCCTTAACCAGCACCTGCTCGGCAGTCCTCTTGCTGTCTGCATGCCATACATACGTATCTTTACGCATAGGAAATACATACACCAGTCCCTGGCTTTGCAGTTCTCTTATGTCTTTCTCTACTTCTTCCTGTGAAAGCGCCGTAAGTTTCGCCAGTTCTGCCAGTGTGATCAGTGTATCTCCGTGCCCTTTTACATGCATCTCAATTACATCCGCCGTTGAGCCTGACTCTTTTCTTTTTAATTCTTCTATTACATCTTGTTGGAAACGCCTCTTGATTCCCGGATTCGGCTCTAATACCACACCGCCTCCAATGGTCTCCATCGGCGAATAAAAACGCACTACGAATTTATCGCCGCGTCTTACTGCGATCTCTTCTTCCAGACGCAGCTGCACATAGCCGCTCTCGCCTGGTCCGATCTCTTCTTTATCCAGCAGAACTGCTCTGCACAAGATCTCGCTGGTTCCTGTAAAAAGATGCAGCCGCATATGATTCGTCAACACGCGTATCGACGAATCCAGGATCTCCAGTTTTACATCCAAAAGGTCGGTATTCTTCATACTATTCTTCGGAGCAAGTACGCACCCTCTTGCGATCTCTCTTTTCTTAACGTTAGACAGATTGATTGCAACACGCTGCCCCGCGTAACATTCGCTCTTATCTTCCCCATGAACCTGAATACTGCGTATCTTACATTCTTTACCGATCGGATACATCTCCAGCGTATCTTCTTTCGAGATTGTACCTGACACCAGTGTTCCTGTAATGATTGTCCCAAATCCAGATAATGTAAATGCACGGTCAATCGGAAGTCTCGGAATCGTCTGCGTATCCTTCGCCAGCACTTCATCCCTGGTCATATGGGCAATGGTATCGATCAATACATCTACTCCTTCCCCTGTTGCCGCTGATACTTTTACAACCGGGGCATTCATAAGGAAAGTTCCTTCCAGTTCCTCTTTGATCTCTTCTTCTACCAGTTCCAGCCATTCTTCATCTACCAGATCGCATTTATTCAATACAATAATGCTCTTCTCGATTCCCAGAAGATTCAGAATATCCATATGTTCTCTTGTCTGCGGCATAATGCCTTCATCAGCAGCAATTACCAGCAGCACCAGATCCATCCCGACTACTCCAGCCACCATATTATTAATGAACCGTTCATGTCCCGGCACATCAATAATTCCGGCACGGTCTCCTCCCGGAAGGTCGAAATATGTGAATCCGAGATCAATCGTGATTCCTCTTCTCTGCTCTTCTTCCCAACGATCAGTATTCCTTCCCGTGAGCGCCTTAATCAGTGTTGTCTTACCATGATCAATATGGCCTGCTGTACCTATAATTATATTCTTCATATTACATGCTCCTAACGTTCTGCAATCAGACTGATCTCTTCCAGTACATCCAGTTCTTTTAACTGGCTTATCATAAGCCGGAACACTTTCTTGTCCATGGTACGGACATCCAGAAGGATTGTGTCGTTGACCGTCCTTGGTATGATTGGAACCGGAAGGTGCCGCATACGTTCCTCAAGTTCCGGCACACTGATCTTCTCTGGTCGAATCGTCACCGCCATGCTTGGAATCCGCTCAAGAGGAAGCGATCCCCCTCCGATCTGCGACTCACATGCCTGCAATTCAATCTTCGCCGGAAGCCCTGCGCGTTTTAACATACGGCTTAATGTCCGGGCGTCGTTCGTTACTTCTTCTAATGACTTAGTAATCATGCGAAGAACTGGGATATTCTGTATCGCCTTTTCCTCGGACAGATATTCCTGCAGAACCAGTTCCAGCGTTGCAGCCGTGAATTTGTCAATCCTGAGTGCTCTGGTCAACTGATTCTTCTTCATCTTATCTATATATTTTTTCTTACCTATAATAATTCCTGCCTGCGGTCCTCCCAGCAGTTTGTCGCCGCTGAAACACACAACATCGGCTCCTTTGGCTATGGACTCCTGTACCGTTGGCTCATATGTGATACCGTATTTGCTCAAATCAATCAGAACACCGCTTCCAAGATCTTCTATCACTGGAAGATCATGCTCCTTCGCCAGCGGGATTAATTCATCTATGCCTACCGTATCCGTAAATCCTACGATTCTGTAGTTACTTGTATGAACTTTCAGAAGCGCTTTCGTCTTTTCTGTGATCGCATCCACGTAATCATCATAATGGGTCTTGTTCGTGGTTCCCACTTCTACCAGAGTGGCGCCGCTTTGTTCCATTACATCCGGAATGCGGAACTTGCCGCCAATCTCCACCAGTTCTCCACGAGAGACAACCACTTCTCCCCCTTTTGCCAGGGAACTTAAGACCAGCATCACTGCTGCCGCATTATTATTCACTGCCATGGCAGCCTCTGCGCCAGTAAGTTTACACAGTAGTTTTTCAAAATGAGCATAACGCTCGCCTCTTCTTCCCGCTTCCAGATTATACTCCAGATTCGAATATCCGGTAGCCAGTGCCGCTACTCGTTCCATATGCTTCCAGCCAATGGGGGCGCGCCCCAGATTGGTGTGCAGAATCGTTCCGGTTCCATTAATCACCATCTTCATATTCGGCGTGTGCATAGCAGCAACCGTTAATTCGATATGCTCTTTTAGAAGTGCAATCTGAGCCTTCGCTTTTTCTTCCTCTTCACATTGGCCGATAAATTTCCGCAGTTTATCCATCTCTATATGGATGGCTTCCATAACGCTGTCTCTGCTGTATTGTTCAATCATCCCTTTAACAGCCTCGTCTTCCAGCAATACATCTACTTTGGGAATACTGCGATATAATAGATTCTTATTCATCGTCTTGTTTCCTTTTATCTCTTTCCTAACTTTCCTATACTGAATTGCTATGTCAAATCATCTTGCCTTAGAATAAGCGGATTAATTTGTCGCTTTTTGCCGCCACTTTTCCGATAATTGAAACGGCGGTATCCATACCTGCCTGTCTGAAATCACGCAGCATATCCTGAAGGTATTCCGGCGACACGCTGATCAGCAATCCTCCGGAGGTCTGCGGATCATAGAGAAGATCTAAGTAATGCTCTTCTATAGAACCCGTCTCTACCTGTCCAATCGAATACCCGCGGTTCTTGTATGCCCCGGCAGGAACCAGTCCCATCTTGGCATAATCTATCGCATCTGCAAAATACGCAATGTCTCTTACATTAATCTCGAATGTCACCTCACTGGCGGACGCCATCTCGACACAATGTCCGAGAAGCCCGAATCCAGTAATATCCGTGCAGGCAGATACATCGTATTTCTCTACCACCTGCTTGCCCTTCTTATTGAGAGATGCCATAACGATCTGCGCTTCCCGGATCGCGGATGGCGAAGCCATCTCAGCTTTAATCGCCGTATTCACCACACCGCTTCCAATCTGCTTTGTCAGAACCAGAATATCTCCCGGTCTGCAGCCATAATTCTTAAATATCTTATCAGGATGTACGAATCCGGATACGCATAATCCGTATTTTGGCTCATCGTCCTGTACGGAATGCCCTCCCACCAGTACTGCTCCTGCTTCTTTCACTTTATCTGCGCCACCTGCTAAGATGTCGCCCAATATCGCCGGATCCAGACAATTCGGGAACCCGACTATGTTAAGTGCTACTGCCGGCTCGCCTCCCATGGCCCATACGTCACTTAAGGAGTTCGCCGCCGCAATCTGTCCAAACATATAAGGATCGTCTACAATCGGAGTGAAGAAATCTACCGTCTGGATCATTGCAATCTCATCAGTAACTTTGTAAATGGCTGCATCATCGGATGTTTCAATACCTACTATTAAATTATCATCGTGGAACTTCGGCAACTTACTCAGAACCTGAGCAAGGGTCTCCGGACCAATCTTAGCCGCTCATCCTGCAGTCTTGCTTAATTGCGTTAATCTGACATCTGATTTCATCTTAATATTTCCTCCTACATATAACATACTTACATAACATACTCAAAGGCCAGATTCCTGATGTTCCAGGAGTCCGGCCTCCTTAATACACATAATGGTATTATGGCTTAATAATCTTGCCTGCTTTTGCCATTGTCTCTACAATGCTGTACATATTCGTTACGGAACCAACTGCCAGTTTCTCTTTTAATCCATAGTAATCCAGACAGGTTCCGCAGGTCATGATCTCAACTCCCTGAGCCTCCAGTGACTTCAGATCCTGAAGTGAATCTGAACCTTCTGCTGTCAGCGTTGCACCACCATTATAGAACAACATAGTCTTCGGTAATGTATCGAGCTGTGTAACTGCGAATATAAAGCCCTTGATTAATACTTTACCCAGTTCGTCATTTCCTATACCCATGCGGTCAGAAGAGATTACAACGACTGTGTTATCTCTTGCATCTGGTATACAGGTTGCTTCTTCCGGTGCTTCTTCCTTCGGAGCGCCTTCCATCTGAATTGTAATCTTGAATTCAGCATCCCCCAATTTTGCAGATGAAACCTGTCCACCTGCACTTGCTGCCATCTTCGATACGTTCTGAACTGCGATCTCGTTATCTACCAGAACCTCAATTGTCTCCGGGCTTGTAAGTGCCTGCATTGCCTTTTTGGTCTTAATAACCGGGATTGGGCAATTATCCCCCATTGCGTTGACTGTAATCATAATGATTCCACCTTTCTTTGTCGCTTCATTTACCTTCAACACTTATAGATACATTCTATCATTGATTGTACAAAAGGTAAATGAAAATTTGTATTATTATGTAAAAGTTTAAGGAAAAAGCAGATCTTTAGAATACCCGGACCTGCCCTTTCTCATACTTTTCAACCTCTATGATACGGTAGGCTCCATCTGCATAATGCGCGGGCTTCATCTCGCCTTTTTTGAATGCAGCCAGGAACTCTTCCATGGTACGAACCTCCTCCGGGAAATATGTCGCACATACTCCTACCTTCTCCGGGACATGACAATCACTGGAGCCGAGTGTGAAAAGCCCCAGTTCTATCGCATACCTTGCCGCTTTTCTGCACGCTTCCTCAGACGTGCTTCCATTCAGGACTTCTAAACCATCCAGTCCCTTCACTGTGCGAAGATTCTCTTCCAGCCCCCGATTATTATTTCGAAAAGGATGTGCTGCAAAGCATACGCCGCCCTGGGCTTTTACCAGGTCGATAAAATCCTGTGCCGGTATCCTCTCCTTCGGATATTCATCAATACCGAACGCCACAATATCTCCCTGCAGAGAAAAGAACTCGATTCCGACAAAGACAGGAAAACCCGTTCTTCCGGAATATTCTTCCGCGTATTCTTTCAATCCCATGCTGTCATGATCTGTAATGCAGATAGCACCAAGACCTTTTTCCTTCGCAATCTGTACCATCTCGTCTAATTTTAAAAAACTGTCCTTTGAATATGTCATCTCGTGCATATGTGTGTCTATAAACATGTCTTAGCCTCCACCATTCTGTGTTTCCCTTGCTGTTATCCTTATCTCTTATTATATGGGTCTTAATGCGAGGCTTCAAATAGAGTTTTTTGATATACGTGTTAATATATAGATAGTTTCTATGAATTTTCAAAAAGGGACAGGGCAAATTGCAATTTCCCCCGTCCCCAATTCAAACCTACAGACGTTTCTCGAAGTTACCTTCTACGGAACATCCTTCTGTAAATATCATAAATGCATGTGGATCGATGCTATGGACAATCTGTTTGATCTGCCCTACTTCATACTTCGATATCATAACGAATAATATATAAGAAGTCTTATTCGTATATGCCCCTTCTCCATCCCAGTTCGTGACGCCTCGTCCGGTCTGTTCCATGATTGCCTTGGATATGCCTTGTTTCTTAGTGAATATCATAACGCTGGTATTAATATTCTGGATATGTACACGGTCAATTGCAAGTGCACTTACGGTTGCAAATATCAGGGAATAGATCACAATCTCTATATTGAACAGAAACAGACAGATTCCATATACGAATATATTCATAATAATGTTGATCTTCCCTACGCTAAAATTCGGATACTTCTTAGCACAGCACAAGCCTATGATATCCTGCCCGCCGCCGGAACTTCTTCCACGCAGCACAAGACCCGTTCCTGTTCCGGCTACAATTCCACCGATGATACAGGCAGTCAGATAATCCTCGATAATCGGCGCAGCGGGAATCGGCACCATGACAAGGAACAAACTCTGAATTCCTACTGTAAGCAGTGTCTTTATCGCGAATCCCTTTCCCATAATCCTAAGTCCCATATAGAACAGCGGAATATTAACAATAAAATAAATTAGACCTGCCAGATCCACGCCTGCAGGCACAGGTACATGCAGCACGCTTACTATCAGAGTTCTTGACAACTGGGCAATACCCATGAAGCCCCCACTGTATAGCCCCATCGGTATGATAATTAAGTTAACACCCAACGCATACACAAGACTCCCGCCCACGGCATAGATCACCTGTATAAACTGTTCTCTTTTCTTGGCATCCATTTTTACGCTCATCTTCTGCACTCTCTCCTTTTCACACTGTTATGCCATATATTGTTGTTATCTATACATACATTTTATCTATCTATTAATAGACATCACTCATTCTAGCATCAGCCTTATGGATTTACAATGATAATCTAAAATATAACGAACCTTTCGGAAGTTAACCTGCAGAACCTGCCACCGGCAGTTCCCTCCGGATGTTTTGGCAACAAAAAAAGAGCCTGAGATCAACTCAGGCTCGACAGCACTTCTTCATTCTGCTGATTCGCATCTTTCCTCTTCGTACTTTTTCTTAACTCTTCTTGTTCTTTCAAACATTGCAGAATCGCCTCATTCAGCGACAGCATCTTCTCATCCAGCGTAGATACCATCTCTGCACATTCTCGTAATTCTCGGCTGATGTACTCCGGCGCATTTCCTTCGAACTTATAATAGATCTTATGCTCAAGGCTTGCCCAGAAATCCATCGCTATCGTCCGTATCTGTATCTCAACTTTCGTATCCACCACACTGTCTGATAAGAAGATCGGTACGGATACCAGCATATGATAACTCTTATATCCGCTTTCCTTCGGATTCTTGATATAATCCTTAATTGACAATACTTTTAGATCGCTTTGATTCCCTATCATCTCCGCCAGTTTGTATATGTCCGACGTAAAAGAACAGATGAGTCTTACGCCGGCAATGTCATTGACGTATTTGACCATGTTCTCAATAGATATCTCGTATCCGTATTTTCTTAACTTCTTAACAATACTCTCAGGTGTCTTAACTCTTGTCTTAATATGCTCAATCGGATTGTGCTGATGCACATGCTGAAATTCATCATTCAAGATCGACAGTTTCGTCCCGACTTCCTTGATTGCTGAATTATACAGAAACATGATCGTCTTCCAGCTATCCACATCCTCATAATTCTTGATTGCATTTACCATATAGTATCTCTCCTCTCATACCGAAGAGTTAATTACGTACTGGTAATAGTATAGCATATGAAATATCGTGTGTCATGGATTTCACAATTATTTAAGAAAGAGATTATATTTGCAAACAGCCTAGTATTCAATACCTTCCCTCGCCATCTTGCCAAGATCATAAGGGTGCTTTATCTTTCTCATCTCCGTCACATAATCGGCTATTTCAAGAAGATCGTCAGATACCTGATGCCCCGTAAGGACAACCTCCAGACCTCGTGGCTTATGCTTAAGAAAACTAATCAGTTTCTCCTTGCTTAACACCTGAAGCTGTACTGCACAGATCGCCTCATCCAGCACCAGCATGTCAAACGGCGCACAGAACTTTACAATCTCATCCAGTGCCTTATTATTATAATGGCGAAGTTCTGCTCGTTCATCTCCATTCATCCTGCTCACGAACTTCACCGGCTCTCTGCCAGGAAGACAGGTAACGTTGGAGAGGGATTCTAATATCTTGCGCTCATTCGAAGAATTATCCTTCAAGAACTGGAAAACAAGCACACGGAAACCATAACCTGCTGCTCGGATTGCCTGACCCATCGCAGCCGTCGTCTTCCCCTTGCCATCTCCATAGTAGATATGTATCCGCCCTGTATCCATCATAACTGTCATCCCTCTTTCGTCCGTAATCGTTATTACTATTATAGCCGTAAGCCGGGAAATTGTATAGCAAAGATTTGATCTTATATCGCATCTTATGGCGTATCTTATACGCCTCCCCTATGCTACACCCATGTCACATACTACAGTTCCAACTTCATATCACCGAACTTAATCCAGCCTTTCTTCCGCATGAATTCTGAGATTCCAAGTGTTACAACCGCCGGCAGTATCACCTGGATCACCAGAATCTTAATCAATACAACTGCCGCCGGCTCCGTCTCTATCATCACCTGCCAGGTCATGATCTGTCCCACCAGTCCGGCTGTTCCCATGCCTGAACCAGTTGCGTTACTCGTCATATGTAATATCATCGTTCCAACCGGTCCCAGGATCGCACTGGACAGTATCACCGGAAGCCAGATGATTGGTTTCTTTACGATATTCGGCACCTGAAGCATAGACGTCCCGATTCCCTGCGCCAGTAATCCTCCGATTTTATTCTCACGATAACTTGCAACTGCGAAGCCCACCATATTGCAGCAACAGCCAACCGTTGCCGCACCTGCCGCAAGCCCTGACAGATTCAGGATAATACCCAGTGCTGCCGAACTGATTGGAAGTGTCAGAATCATTCCCATCAGAACAGATACCACGATTCCCATCAGGAATGGCTGCTGTTCCGTTCCCCAGTTGATCAGAGATCCCAGCCATGCCATGAAGCCGGAGATCGGAGGTCCTAATAAAAGCCCGACTGCTGCTCCTGTTCCAATTGATACAATCGGTGTCACCAGGATATCTACTTTTGTCTTTCCTGACACCAGATGCCCGCATACAATGCCTACATATGCCGCAATGAACGCCCCCAACGGCTCCCCTGGTCCTGCATATACCATAGCGCCATCCACCAGTACCGCGCCTGCCAGCAATTTGCTTGCAAATGCACCGATCATTCCTGCTGTTGCCGCAGATACCACAACCAATGGTGACTCTTTGAACTTATAGGCGACTGCCACGCCGATACCTGCGCCGGTCAGGGATGCCGCCACCTTGCCGATAACGAACAGCATATCTCCAGCCGTTCCTCCAAGCAGCGTACCAATCTGCTGTATGATCGTACCAATAATCAGTGTTGCGAACAGCCCCTGTGCCATCGCGCTTAAGCCTTCTATGAATATTTTGTCTAATGCTTTTTTTAACTTTTCCATGTCCCTCTCCTCACTCTTCGTATCTTTAATCCTTCTCTCTTAGCCCTTTTCTTTCTTCGTCGATCTCTGCCGTTCTTTCTGCCGGCATTTGTAATTACAACTGTCTTGTCACTTGGCAGTTTATCATACTCACACTCTGAAGTCAAATCCCCCGCCCCAGGGGTATTTGACTCTCGCGTCAGTCTCCAAATGTGCATGCCCATTTGGCTCGTTGCTCGCGGAAATCAAGAAAATCACGCCGCATAACGTCATACGCTCCCTGATTCCATTTGAAATCATGAAACTTAAGTTACAAGCATACTTTACACATTCTATAAAAATGGATATACTTTTAATTATTCACAAGAAAAGCGAGGTATAAGATATGTTTCGATTATGGGGAAAAGAATTCAAGGATAACAGAATGATCCGGGATACCGTCATCTGCGATGAGACGGACGATACCCGGACCCATAAGATATTTAACGCACTGGATGCCATATGCTATGAATTCGATCTGAGCAAGCCAATCTGGCTGGACTCAACGATTGAAGAATTCAAACGCCATGACAAAACACGGTTTACACAAGATAATTTTGTGGACTCCATCGACTTTGATTACCTGGAGATTCATATTATCGAAGAGTGATCTGACGGTTCTCCCACATTCCCTGCCGGTTGCCGCCAGACGCTCTTACTCTTACTCATTTCGGATCGCCGCAAGCGGGCTTAACTTCATGGCTCGCAGCGCCGGGAAATATCCGGCAGTAACACCCACTAATACAGCGAAGCCCATAGACAGCAGTACCAGCCACATTGGTATATAGGAGATATTGCCATCAAAGCCCATCGCAGCCCCATGACCAGTGAGGAAATTAATCACGGCTGACATAAGGAAACTTAGGATATTGCCTACAAATCCGCCAATCAGTCCTATGAATGCGGCTTCCAAAAGGAACATCTGCTTAATATTCTTAAGGCTGCATCCTAATACCTTGATGACTCCAATCTCTTTGGTTCTTTCGTAGATTGACATCATCATGGTATTCGCAATTCCGATTGCGGCCACCAGAAGGGATACCGCTCCGATTCCGCCGAGCACCGCCTGAACAATCGCGAACTGGCTCTTCATGCTGTCCAGATATTCTGCATTCGTCTCTACATTATATCCCATACCCCGGATTGCATTAGCCACCGCATCTACATTATCGATATCATCCACCCGGATCTGTGCAGAGGAATAGTAGAATTCCTTATACGGTTTTCCGGACTTCGTGGAAGGCTGCCCGGGTATGACTCTGCCGGAAAATTCCTTTTTTAAAATCTGTTTCAAAGTGCTAAGATCACAATAGATGCTGTAGTAATTCGCATTATATTCCTCCGGTCCACCTTCTACTACTCCACTGGCTCTCACTACATGCTTCTGAACCCTTTTCGGCGCAGCCTGCTGTGTATCACCACTTCCAGATGCCGTATCTCCAAAATCATTTCCCTGGCTATTATAATAAGTATCCTGATCCAGTATCAAGAACATAGAATCTTTCGCAAGGTTAATATCCGGGAGTTCTCCCGTCTCATAGTATCCCTTTCCGGTTCCCTTTTCGTTGAACATCGTAATGATTCCATTGCCATACACCAATTCCAACTGACTGCTGTTCGTCTTCGGAAGTGTTCCCTCTCCCAGCGGAATATTCTTCGCCTGCAGCCCCTCTGGGGTCATTGCAACCAATTGTCCCCAGCCTTCATAGGCACCTTTTAGCATAATAACCGACATCTCATATACCGGGGACGCTGTGCTTACATGATCCAGATCAGCAAGCTGCTTGATTGCCTTATCGTCAATGTACTTGGTTGATGCTTCCTCGTCACTGCCCGAATAGCCATACATAGAGTCTCCCGCCTGCGCTCCGGTTACTTTGATGGTTGTAAGTCCTCCAGACTGCTCCACTTCGCGATACAAGGACTCCTGCATCCCAAGCCCTAGGGAAATCATAACGACGATGGATGCTGTACCGATGACAACTCCAAGGACGGTCAGGAAAGTTCTAAGTTTTCTTCTCTTCAGATTACTACTGCTCATCCTCAGAAGGTCTATCCAGTTCATCCAGCAATCCCTCCTCTTCATTTAACATCTGCTTTTTCTTCTTTTTCTTTAAAATGATTACTACTACGGCAATGATTGCGATTACCACGACTGCAATTACCACTGGAAGGACCGGGAAACCGTTTTGCTCCTCCGGCATCATATCCGTAACCGGCATCTCATCTTCCATGTTCTCCATGACCTCTAACTGTAGTTCTTTCTCTGTCTCAGACACTTTGCCAGACTCATCTTCATAACTTACGGTCATCTTAACCTTCGCCGGTCCTTCTGTTGCTTTCTTTCCTTCCAGCATAGCATCGATAGACGCACTCGCGCCAGATTCCACGTTGCCTACGAATACTTCTTCTTTCTCAATACAAGTTCCCTCGAACGTTGCCTTTACATTATATAACTTGATTCTTCCCAGATTGTACAGGTTGCACATAACATTCGCTTCATCTCCAACCGCAATACTCTCCGGGCTGATCTCGAATTCACTGAATTCGAACCTGGCATCCTGCTTTACCGGAATAGAGATGCTGGATGACGCCTCAATCTGGGCTGCGTTAGAGTCTTCGTATTTCATGCTTAAGTCAACACTGTATGGCTTCTGAAGCAGGTCTGCCTTTGCGTTCAGCTGAATGGATATATCTGCTGTTCCATTCGCTTTGATTCCTTCCAAATAAATAGAACTGGAACCGGATGCCGGTAAGAACGCCGGTGCCATCGTCTGCTCATCTGACCCTTCTGTCGGAGCACTTAAGTCAAACAGCATATTGCTGACTCTTGTAGACTTTGAAGTATTCTTCAGATGAATGGTTAATGTAAAATTGCTTCCTGCGCGTACTTCTGCCGGATCTGTGGTAAATCCTGTGACGATGACTCTTGGCACGGAAGCTGATCCCTCGGAGCCGCCGCCACTGTAAGATGCGCCGCCATTGCTGAAGCCGCCTGCGTCTGCTAACATTGTATCTGCGCCGCTGATAGCACCTGCATCGCCTGTGTCATTACCTGATGAAGACTGATTGCCTTTATTGTCCTCTGGCTTGGCGGTTGTATTAGCATATAAATTCTGAGACGCTATAACCTCGCCACCGACAAATATCTTAAACTGAATATTATATCTAGATGTTGGAACATCTTCCCTCTGGATGAATTCAAATTCAACCTCTTGCGTTCCGTTAGGTCCTATAGACTGAAGTTCTTTCTGATAATGCTGAAATTCCGTCTTAAATGGCCAGACATCATTACTATCTCCCAACTCCGGTGCCAATACCGCTCCACTTAACGTTCCAGGTCCATCATTATGTATGCTTAATTTCCATGTCTGTTTTTGTCCTGCGTGAAATATAGGTGCCTTATTTCCTTCTGATGTAATCGTAACCTTAACGCTCTCCGAATCCGGTTCTTCCGCCTTAATGCTGATTGGATGCATAGTTACTGCCAATAATGCAGCCATGCATACTCCTGTCAATATCTTCTGGAATGTGTTCATGTTCTTAATCCTCCCTCTCTGATTTCTTACGGTTATCTTCTATCTTAAGAATCTTCCCATCCCTGATATGGAAGACCCGGTCTGCATAGGTTGCCAGATGCGCGTCATGGGTTACCATTACCAGCGTCTTCTTCTGTTCTCTTACCACCTGCTGCATCAACTCCATGACTTCTTCGGAAGTATGGGAATCCAGATTCCCCGTTGGCTCATCTGCGAATATAATCTTCGGATCCACCACCAGCGCCCTTGCAACTCCTACTCTCTGCTGCTGTCCGCCGGACATCTGGTTCGGAAGATGCTTCTTATGTTTCGCAAGTTTCACAAGATCTAGCATCTTATCGGCTTTCTTCAAACGGATGTCTTTAGGGACTCCTCTAAAACTTAACGGCAGCGCCACATTCTCTAATGCATTCAATGTCCCCAGCAGATGGAATGACTGAAAGATGAATCCGACATTCTCCCGCCGAAACCGTACCAACTGCTCCTCGTTCATCTTCTCAATATGCTGGTCAGCAATAACTACGCTGCCCTTCGTGGGCTTCTCCAGCCCCGCAAGCATATTCAGAAGCGTGGATTTTCCTGAGCCTGATGTTCCTACAATGGCACAGAATTCTCCTTCATAGATGTTAAAATCCACTCCATCCAGCGCCCGGACGACTTCATCGCCTACACGGTACAATTTATAAAGATCTTTTACTTCTATTACTTTGTCCATAGACCCCTCCTATCATATCTTTTTCTATCATAGCGCATAAATCCAAATACTTTCCATAGAATTTCTGAAGTATTTCTTAAGATTGCAAAATATTTGCATTTTTCAGGACAAAGTATTATAATATGGTTGTGTGCAGATATAGTTCATCGGTAGAATGCTAGCTTCCCAAGCTGGAGAGGCGGGTTCGATTCCCGTTATCTGCTTAGAAAAGGCTAAGAAAACGAACTCGTATTCTTAGCCTTTATTGATACTTAAATGATACTATTTTCTTCACTGATCTCCTCACTCAGTTCAAGAGAATCCCGGCACCTCGCCTCACTCAATTTCAATTTGCAATAATATCATTTCGTAATATCGTCAAGTGGATATTGCAAAAAAACTTGACCCCTTGCGCATTGATAATAGTATACTTGATAAGGCAGTCGGGGGACGTGCTCTCACCCGTTCCGAGTCTTGCGGAGGGTGGTGATTATTATGAGTACATATGAGGAATTTATGATTATTTTGACAGCATGCATATTACTTGTAGCAATTCTGGAATATATACAGCATAAGAAATAGCCGTCCTGCTCTCGCGAAAGTTGGAACGGCTACTCTTATAGTTTAATTCAATTATTTGCCGGGTCGGGTGACTGGCACTCACCTTCCGACTGTCTTGTTAAGTATATTATAGTCAATTGTTCGTAAATATGTCAACAACAAAATAACAACATATCTTCTAATCATTTCCATACAGCCCATTTTTCTCTTTTTGGGAAAAATTTCAGGGGCGATGTGACTCGTATGAATCACATCGCCCACTGTTTTGGACTATCTATTTCCCGACAGCCCCCTCTTCTATCTGTTACTATATTGATTTTCTCATCTTCATAAGATTTGCCATTACGCCTGCTGCAACCAGACAATACACCGCATTCATCATCATTCCTGCCTTAAGCCCCATTACATCATTCACGATTCCAATCAGCCAAGGACCTATCATACCGCCAATTCCCCCACACGCCAGGAAAAGCCCCAGCACTGTGCCTGATTTTTTTAACGCCACCTCTGACATTACTGCTGTCGCGGTCGGAAATACTATGGAATAGAAGAAACCTGTCAATGCCAGGATGACAGCCATCCGGGATGTTCCAAACGTCCCCAATACAATGCAGACTGCCGCAAGGCTTAAGAAGATTAACAGGCTCCTCATATGCCCGATCCGGTCTACGAAGAGACTTCCTAATAATCTGCCAATCGTCATGCCGATAAAAAGTCCGGACAGGTACAGGGAACTCGTCATAACGGGAAGTTGTTTGTCATTCTGCAAAAAGTCTACCATCCACGTTGCCATGCCTATTTCCGCAGCCACATAGGAGAATACAACAAGATACATCAACAGCATCTCTTTTTTGGCAATTACCTGTATCATCTCTTTTATGTTAATCTTTTCAGACTGTTCTTCGCCCTTTTTCCTTCCAGGATATCTCATGATTATAAAATAAATTGTAACAGGTACGATGACCAGAAGACTATACCGGTAGAAACTTCTCCATGATCCTCCATTTCCCAGATAATACCCTGCCAGCATCGGTGTGATGACTGCGCCAATTCCGTAAAATGCGTTTAGAAGATTCAGATATCTGCCCTTCTTCTGATGATATAATTCTGATATGATGTTGCTTCCGCTCAGTTCCAGCGAGCCTAATCCCAGACCAATGAAAAAGATAAATGAAGATAACAGGATCATATCCGAGGATGCAGCATATCCTGTCACTCCGAATATCAGACATCCTCCCGCCAGAATCAGTGTAGATTTCTTGCCAAGGATATCCGCTATCACTCCTGCCAAAAATGTTGCCAGAAAGAATCCGGCGTATTCACTCAATACAATCATGCCGCCCGCAGAATACGCATAGCCGGTTTCTGACAGAATGACCGGGACGGTCGGACCTTTTATATTATCTACCAGTCCAAATAAAACGTAACTTAAAAAGCATCCAATTGTAATAATCCATCTTTGCCGCTGACTCATATCTATCTGTTCCTCCTTTTATAATCCTGCATCTTCACAGCAGGGGGGTTCTATCAGAATTCAATTGCAATTATGATTGTCATCTGCTCTGATCTTCGATATAATAATAGCATCACATCTGATGAATTCTGCTTATTATAGAGCCAAAAACTATAAAAATAATGCCAATTATGTAATTCGTACTCTATACAATCACGGCATAGCATTTAACATTCAACTGACAGGAGTACTCCAGCATGAATAAAAAGATTACGCCAGTTATCGTAGATCAGAACCTTCTGGAACAGATTCCTTACCAGAATGACTCTCTTCCAGTATCTGAATATCACGATTATTTTGATAATTTTATTAATGGAGAATTCAATTATCATTGGCATGATGATTTTGAATTCGGTATCGTTTTAAAAGGCAGCCTGGAATATACATTCCACCAGGCACACCAGAAGCGTCCGCCTCAGATTCTGAATGAGGGCGAAGGCGTTTTCGTCAATACGCAGGCACTGCACACCGCAAGGCAGCTTAAGTCGGGTACGATTATGTATGGCATTACACTTCCGGTGAATTTCTTCGGTCTGCAATTATCTGGTATTCTTCATCAGAAATATGTCCTGCCAGTCATTCATCATGCAGTGCCCGGATTATTCCTGATGCCGGATCGAACAGAAGACCGTGTGATTCTGAATACTTTGCGGGATCTTTATGCGTTATCACCAGATTCTGCAGACTATGAATTACTCTGTCTTGAATATCTGTGTCGGATATGGCGCAATCTGCTGCCAGGGCTATCGCAGATCCCTGGTCCTGTGAAGATTCACAAAAGCGAATTGGTCCGCGAGGAACGGCTTCGTCTTATGATTGCTTATATTCATACACATTACTCACAGGATATCACGATTCAGGATATCGCAGACTCTGCCTGCATCGGGAAAAGCGAATGTTTTCGATGCTTCCGGGTAATTGCCGGCAAGACTCCAATGGATTATCTTGTGGAATATCGCTTGTCGAAAGCCAGCCAGCTACTAGAATATACAGATGGTTCTGTCTTTGATATCTGCTTCTCCTGCGGCTTTAACAGTCCCAGTTATTTTAGCAAATTATTCAAAGATCATTTCGGCATATCACCCAGCCAATTTCGAAAATATTCCCGGCGGACTGTTAAAGAAGGGGAAAGTCTGCTATTATAAGAGATAATTGATGGAATACGAAATTATTTTCACCCGGAGGCATTACTATGATTAACACGATTGGATTATCTACAAAGGCATTAAAAAAAGAACCTTTTTCAGGTTCCCACTGTGGCATGCGTTATTATCTGGCTGCAGCCGGAGATATACTGTCGGTCTATATCTATCCGGAGCCATGGTGTTTTGAAGCGACGCCAGAAGACCAGAAAGAGAAAAAAGAATTTCCATTTACCCAGGAGGGGCTGGATGCGGCAATCGACTGGATGAATGACCGTTTCTTATCACAGCGCGAAAAATGGGAGCAGATTGACACGGACAAGATGCGAATCTTCCTTGGTCTGTCTTAGTTTCGCATCTCCGGCTTCACTGCTCCCTCTCCTTCTAATTAATTCTATTTAACACTTCTTCTGCAATATTTCGTGCATGGTCAGATACACGTTCCAGACATACCAGGGTATCCAGGAATACAATTCCCGCCTCTGCCGAACACTGGTTCGCTGCCAGTCGTTTCATGTGCTGGCTTCGCATTGTAATCTCCAGATCATCTGCCTGGGTTTCTTTCTCAATAACTTTCAACGCTTTCTCTTTGCTCTGCTCTACGAATGCTTCGTATGCATATCTGTAACTGTCTACGCACACTTCAAACATTTCCTTCAACTGCTGTGTTCCCAACTCAGTGAAAGAAGCCTTCTTCTCATATAATGTCTCCGCGAATTCGGAGATGTTTTCACAATAGTCACTGATACGCTCGATATCGGATACCATCTGAAGAAGATGAGCTACATCCTGATGCTCTTGCTCGCTGATGCGCAGAGAACCAAGTTTGACTGCATAATTCGTAATTCCTGCGCTAAGTTTATCTACTGTATCCTCTTCTTCTTTCAGCATCGTAATGTCTTCTTCTTTCAGTGTAAACAGTACATCTTTGGCTACCACTAATGACTCTTCAACGATCTTACCCATACGGGCTACTTCTTTGACGGTTGACTGCAACGCAATACCTGGTGTCTGCAGCATACGTTCATCCAGAAGGACGATGCTCTTATCCTGTTCTCCTTCTTCCACGCGGCCAATCTTCTTCGCCAGTTTGATGATCCAGTTAGATAACGGGAAGAGAAGTACGGTTGTTCCGATGTTGAATACTGTGTGTACTGAACTGATCTGGGTCTGGGTAATCATACCAGTTCCCATAATCGGATTGATCATCTCAAAATAAACGATAGCAAATACACTGAATATGACGGTTCCGATTATGTTAAACAACAAGTGCATCAGAGCCGCTGTCTTCGCATTCTTCTTCGCACCGAGACTGGAGAGGATTGCTGTAACACAGGTACCGATATTCTGTCCCATGATAATGTATACCGCTGCGCTGAATGGCACCAGCCCTGCTGCCGCAAGACTCTGAAGGATACCAACAGATGCAGAAGAACTCTGGATAATGGCTGTTACAAGCGCACCTGCCAAAATGCCCAGAAGCGGTGTATTCCCCAGTGTTACGAAGATACTGCAGAATGCTTCGCTGTCCTGTAATGGCGCTACCGCAGAAGACATCGTTGTAATACCGATAAAGAGAAGTCCGAATCCGATGATGATACCTGCAACATCTTTTGCAGAACGTCTCTTGCCGGTCAGCATGACAATCACACCGAGCATTACTGCAATCGGCGCTAATTTGGCAGGGCTTAGGAATTCTGCCCATTCTACCGCGGATACCAGCCATCCGGTTACGGTGGTACCGATGTTCGCACCCATGATGACTCCCATGGCCTGGGTCAGATTCATAATGCCCGCATTAACGAAACCGACTACCATGACGGTTGTGGCGGATGAACTCTGGATAACGGCGGTAATCGCCGCTCCTAAGAGTACTCCCATTAACTTGTTCCTCGTCAGGACTTCTAACAGCGACTTCATCTTATTGCCCGCTGCATTCTCGAGACCCTGCGCCATAATCTGCATACCATAGATGAACATTCCGAGTCCACCGACAAATGGTATGACGATATCTAAGTAATTCATTGATTTCCTCCTAAGTGTATAATTAAATTCATCTTTTTTACAATATCATTTATATATATAGAAAACAACAAATTTTTCTATTTTCTTAATATTTCTTGTAACAGTTCAGCCATAAGCCGGATTGTGGGCGAATCATGCTTGCATGAATGAACACACAATCCGGCTTATGAGCAGAGCGCCATTTTATGAGCAAAAAGACCTGCGTAGCAGCGGAGAAGCATCGCAGATGCGTTTTGCGAATGGCGCAGGCTGAACTGTTACTATTTCTTTCACTTAGGATTTACTTCTTCATCTTAGGGTCGAAGATGAGTGATGCCAGATAACTGAATACCAATGCCGCAGAGATTCCTACTGCGCTGGCTTTAAAGCCGCCTAAGAATATGCCGATGAAGCCTTCCTTGTCTACGGCTTCTTTGACACCTTTCCACAAAAGATTGCCAAATCCCAGAAGCGGAACGCTTGCGCCGGCGCCGGCGAATTCCTGGAACGGCTGGTAGATCTGGATGGCGCCTAGTACGGCTCCGGTGCATACCAGAAGCACCATGACCCTGCCGGGCATTAGTTTTGTTCTGTCTAGTAATATCTGTACGGCGGCACAGATGAGACCGCCAATCCAAAATGCGTTGATGTAATCCATGTTATCCTCCTCCTTTGGGGACGGGGGAAATTGCAATTTCCCCCGTCCCCAATTAAATTTGCCCTGTCCCTTTTTCGATTTGCCCTGTCCCCAATGAAATTAGCAATGTTCTAACACGATTCCATGTGCAATCCCCGGAACGCTTGCTCCTTCGTTATAACTTACGGTAGACATCAAGGCTCCGGTCGGAACAAAAAGGACTCTCTGCCACTCGCCCCGCTCAAGTTTTGGCAGAATGTATGCAGACAACGTGGTCGCTGCACAGCCACATCCACTTCCGCCTGCATGTGTATCCTGCAGCTGCTGGTCAAAGATGGTCATTCCGCAATCCATATGGTTCTTCTTAATATCGTATTCTTTCCCGCGCATGAGATCGAAGAGAATACTCTGACCGACGTATCCTAGGTCTCCGGTTATAATTCTGTTATAATCCTCCGGAACCCGGTCGAAATCTTTCAGATTCCTTATGATGGTATCGCAGGCAGCTGGAGCCATACATGCTCCCATATTCTGCGAATCTTTCAATCCGTAATCCACAATTTTCCCTACCGTTACTCCCGTTATCCTCACATGGCTTCGTTTCTTCCCTACCAGAAATGCCCCACTTCCGGTCACTGTCCACTGTGCGGACAATGGTCTCTGGTTCGCATAACCAAGTGGAAAACGGAATTCTTTTTCCGCACTTCCGAAATGGCTCGATGTTACGGCAAGCATATATTCTCCATAGCCTGCCGCCACGCTCATGGATGCCAGTGCAAGTGCCTCTCCCGATGTCGAACAGGCTCCGAATAAGCCGAACATAGGGATTCCTAATTCTTCCACGCCAAGGGAAGTCGCCACGCCCTGCCTTAACAAATCTCCGCCAAAAAGATATCTTATATCTTCCGGTGCCAGGTGTGCTTTCCCGATTGCCAGTAGGCAAGCCTCCTTTTGCATGGCACTTTCCGCCTCTTCCCATGTATTTTCGCCAAACAGATCCTCCTCTTCCACCATGTCGAACATCTTGCCCAGAGGTCCTTCGCCTTCTTTCTTCCCGACAACGGACGCGCTGCTGATTAAGTACGGCGACTGTTCGAATGCAATACTTTGTATTCCTTTTACCATATATCTCTACTCACTTTCTTATTTCTCTATTGTGCAATTGCTCTAATTACACGATTCCGCTGATTTTCAATATCCAGTAACCCAGACCAAGAACCCAACTGGTGAAGATTCCATACAGAATCACCGGACCTGCAATGGTGAATATCTTGCAGCCGATTCCCATTACCTGACCTTCCTTTTTGTATTCAATTGCCGGTGCTGCGACCGAATTGGCAAATCCAGTGATTGGTACCAGCGCGCCGGCGCCGCCCCATTTGGCAATCTGCGGATAGATGCCAAATCCTGTCAGGACTACACTAAGAAGTACCAGCAGCATCGATGTCCAACTTCCGCTGATGTCTTTACTAAGCCCCATCTTCTCACAGTAGTTCAGGATGGCTTGTCCGATTGTACAGATGATTCCACCTACTACAAATGCTTTTGCCATATTCGCCGGAAGATTGTGAACCGGGGTTTTCTGCTTTACATAATTTTCATATGCCTGTTGTTGTTTTTTCTTATCCATTTTTATTTACTCCTCATATAAAAAATCAAAAGGGGACACGGCAAATCCAAAAAGGGACACGGCAAATCCAAAAAGGG
>NZ_JBNPMC010000029.1:0-46308 GCF_050313795.1 Bariatricus sp. SGI.154 | reverse complement strand
TGGTGATAGGTAAATGGATGAAGAGTATTTCTTATATGCAGTTTTGAAGGTATATATCTTCAATAAGGCCCAGTGGCTCAGTTGGTTAGAGCGCCGCCCTGTCACGGCGGAGGTCGAGAGTTCGAGTCTCTTCTGGGTCGTTATATGGGATCATAGCTCAGCTGGGAGAGCACCTGCCTTACAAGCAGGGGGTCATAGGTTCGAGCCCTATTGGTCCCATAGAATCTGGATGGATTCCCGAGTGGCCAAAGGGGGCAGACTGTAAATCTGTTGGCGACGCCTTCGAAGGTTCGAATCCTTCTCCATCCACTAGATGTTGAAAGAGTCAACTGTTTGCTAAAACCTAAACGGTTCGAATCCTTCTCCATCCATTAGCCAATGGCTTGCGCCGATGTGGCTCAATTGGCAGAGCAGCTGATTTGTAATCAGCAGGTTATCGGTTCGAGTCCGATCATCGGCTTAGTCTTGAAAAAGACAACTAATAAAATATCGCGGGGTGGAGCAGTCTGGAAGCTCGTCGGGCTCATAACCCGAAGGTCGTAGGTTCAAATCCTGCCCCCGCAACTCGCACATACATATGTGCAACAATTGAATACATTTTTTGTATTAGCCCAGATAGCTCAGTTGGTAGAGCAGAGGACTGAAAATCCTCGTGTCGCTGGTTCGATTCCGGCTCTGGGCATTTTATTTACCAATAATTAGATATGGGCGTGTAGCTCAGGTGGTAGAGCACTTGACTTTTAATCAAGTTGTCCGGGGTTCGAATCCCCGCACGCTCATTGTAACGCTAGGAAATAAGATAATTCCTGGCGTTTTTTTTGTCCAAATTCAAAGATTTGGGACAAAAGAAATATTTAATAAAAATTTTGATAAAATGGGACAAAAATGCTTTTTGAGTTGTTATATATATGAGTACTCAAAAAAAGGGGGGTTATTGAGTTGGATATTACGCAAATTTACAACGACAATAAGAATTCGGTCTATCGACTAGCGTTGACATATCTGCATTCACCAGCTGAAGCGGAAGATGTTTGTCATGATGTATTTATAAAAATGATAGAACATAAGACGTCTATTTTCACGGGAAAGGAGAGGGCATGGCTTTTGACTGTGACGGCCAATGAATGTAAGAATCGCCTGAAATTTTGGAGACGCCATGAAAACGAAGAATTATCTGATGGATTTTCTGTGGAGGGTACACAATCACCGGATATATTAGAAACAGTTATGTCATTGTCGGTAAAAGAACGAACGGTAATCTACCTTTACTATTATGAGGGATATACTACGGAAGAAATTGCTGGGATTTTGAAAATCACTGCATCTGCGGTAAGATCCCGGATGGAACGAGCCCGAAAACATTTGAAAATCAAGTTGGAAGGAGAATTATCATAATGGATGAATATATGAAAAAGTATCGTGAGCAGTTGGATAAGGTAACATTATCTGATGCTGCTGATCAGGCAATTTTGGATGATCTCCTAAAATCTGATGCCAAGAAAGGAGTGTTATGTATGAAGCGTATGAAAAGAAATATAAGTGCAGCCATGATTGCTGTAACTATTATAATAGCATCTTCTGTTACAGTATTTGCAGGTGTTGCTATTCACAGAGCAATCATTAAGTCGACTAAAGTGGAGTCACGGGTAGAGGGATTCGGAGTGACTGCAAATGTGGGAGAATCTTATTATTATGGTTTACTGGCAGGCGATGCAGGTGGGATATATGTTCTAACAGATAATGATTATGATGGAGCATTGACAGATCATCATGCGATTGCATGGAAAAGTACAGATCAGGGTAATACCTGGGAAGAGGTCCTGTCTCAACCAAATGGGATGAATATAGAAGGCTATCTGTTTGCCGGTGATCTCCGGGAGGGAAAAACTGGGATTGAGGCAATTGTGATTATGGAGGAAGAAAATGACGAAGCAGAGGAGGGTTATGTTAACCGTGTATATCGGATCACAGCAGATTCTTATGTAGAGTATGATATGGATGAAGTATATGCGCAGTTAGGGGGACAGGAACATTTATGGAGTGTCAAATATGTGAATGATCACATAATTGCTCTGGCAGGGGTAGAAGAATGTCTGCTGTATGATGTCAATACACAGAAAGTGGTAAGAAATCTTCCGTACGATCTGACCATGGGATGTTTGAAAACCCAGAATCAATTTTTGCTATATGGAAAAGAGATTTATACATGCTTAGATGCTGAAACACTGGAAGAGCAGGAACCAGAGGAAGGGCTGCAGGAATTTGTGCAAATGATGTATGAGAAGAATAATAATGAAGTTTTACCGCCTATGGCTGTATGGAAAGATACAGTAGTCTGTATAACAAAAGCAGGTATTTATGAGCATAAGGCTGGAAAGATCAACCAGATCAGACAGGTTTCCGATACTGTAAATTATGGTCGTGTTTTCAATGGTTTATTACCATTCTGCAAGACTCGGGATGGCGAGTATTATGTATGCACATTTAGTGGGACAGGAATGTCTTTATGGAAATTAAAACAATGACTTTTCTTTCGAAGATAGTCTTGACTGCAATCCGGAAAGCATATGAGATAGCAATGAATATTTAAATTCTAAAAGAAACTGTGACTATAATACGGTCACAGTTTCTTTATATAAAAAAGAGAAAGGTTAACAATCAATTTCCAGGTATGCAGCAGCCAGTTGTAATGTATTCATCATCCCCGTAATATGTGTACGTTCCATTCCATGCGAAGCCTGTACGCCAGGTCCGATCAGGACAGCACGCGTATCGTATCCCGCTCTCCACAGTGCGCTCGCATCAGAACTATAGTGAGGATAGATATCAGTGACAGCGTCAATTCCATTCTCATTGGCCAGTTTGAGAAGCCGGCTTGTCATCTCATAGTCATAGGGACCAAGTGAGTCTTTAGCACAGATAGATACCTGTTCTTCTGTGCAAGTCAGATCAGATCCCACACATCCCATATCTATTACCAGAAGTTCTTTGATTTCGGATGGAAGAGTAGAACCGCCATATCCGATCTCTTCATGTGTTGAGAAGCAGAAATAAGTCTTTTTCTCAGGCTTAATATTGTGTTCCTTCATTATCTTCATCAAAGTGATCAAAAGAGCGGCACATACTTTATCGTCGATGAATCTGGATTTGAAGAATCCACTTTCCGTATAAGTTGTCTTTGGATCGTAGCATACGAAATCACCGGGACGGATACCGAGGTTAAGGACATCTTCTTTGCTATGTACCATTTCGTCAATGCGTACGATTAAGTTTTTCTCATCATGCTCTTTCTTATTGGCATCAGAGAATACATGGATAGAAGGGGATGTAGATAGGATGGTTCCCGTGTATATTCGCCCATCTCTGGTATGTATCCTGCAGTATTCGCTGTCCAGTGAAGGGAGAACAGGAGCGCCAACCTGGGTGATCTTAAGATATCCTTCGCTAGTGATGGAGCGAACCATAAGGCCAAGCGTATCAACGTGTGCTGAAAGAGCCACTGCTTCTTCGTTATTTTTTCCATCTACAGTTACGATTACATTTCCGATATTATTCTGATAGACCGGATATCCAAGGTCTTCCGCAATTTTGCAAATGTATTCCGTAACTTTGGTGGTGAAACCGGTTGGACTGTCGATTGAGAGAATAGAAGTCGCAGTCCGGACGAAGTAATCTTCGTATTGTTTAAAATACATAATAAAACCTCCTAAATTATAATTTTATTGTTGCAATTGGTGAAATGATATGGTATATTATAGAAAACACTTATTGTTAACAATCTACAATAAACAGTATGAAAAATCAAGTCTTATATCAAAAAAATATAATTTGATAGGGGATGAAAATAGAATATATAAGTATATATGTTGTCTATTCTGTAAAGGCAATATGTAAATTGTAATTTTTCATAGAAGTGTTTCCGAACTTACACCGACTGTGATAGAATAATAGTACTGGCTATGACTAATTTATAATAATAAGGAAAAGGAAACATTATGGGAAAATTATCATATAAAACATTACGTGAGAATGTAGTAGAGGAGATTCGGCTTAAGATATTGAATCAGGAACTGACACCGGGGATGCGTATTATTGAACAGGATTTGTCAGATGAACTGGGAGTCAGCCGTGGGCCGATCAGAGAAGCGTTGAGGCAGCTGGAGCAGGAGGGTATGATTGAATATACCAGGAATGTGGGCTGCTCGGTAAAAGAAGTTACACTGGAAGACATATATGAGATCTATCTTATCCGCTCGAGTTATGAGATTCTTGCAGTGGAGTCCTATGAAGGGCAGTTTACGGATGAAGAGATTGCGAAGATGGATGCTGTTCTGGAAGCAATGAAGACATTGGAAGAGGAAGACTATGAGAAGGTGGTTTATTATGACGACATGCTGCACCAGATCATTGTCGAGAAGGCAGGATTTGGACGATTGACGAAAGTCTGGCAGGATTTGAGTTATGGGAATTATATGAGTTGCTATGCTGGTCTTGGTGATAGGAAGGCAGTTACAGATCGTCAATATCCGATTCATAAGAAAGTAGTGGATGCTTGTCGTACACGCGATGTGGAGACAATTAAGCAGGCGATTACAGATCATTATATGTTGACCATCAGAAGACTTTTGAAAGAAGGTCATGCAGATAATGAGTCTTTGGAAATATAAGTATTTTGTTGATGTGGTTGACAGCAAGAGTTTTACAAAAGCAGGAATTAAGAATTACGTAACGCAGACGGCTATCAGCCAGCAGATCTCTTCACTTGAGAAGAGTGTAGGAGGTAAGTTAATTGAACGTGGGAATGGTAAGATCTATCTGACCGAATTAGGGCAGGTTGTCTATGACAGAGCGCGTGAAATGCTGGAATTGAATGATCAGATGTTTCAGGAGATTGAAGAACTGAAGGAAAAATATGAGATTCGTATTGGAATCGATAGTTCCATTAACAAACTGTTCTGGCTGAAGATGCAGGAACTTATGGATCAGCATTATTCGGAGAATGAGTTACGGTTCAGTAAAGTGGATTCTTATATAGGCAGTAAGATGCTGAAGGAAAATTCGCTGGATATTTATGTAGGGTATGGAATGGATCATCCGGATAAGAATGAAGAGATAGAAGAATTAGAAGTCAGCAGGAACAGGATAGGCATATATTATGGTATAAATTCTTCACTTCGAAAGATATCAGATTTCACTGTAAAGGATCTGGAACGTTATACCCGTTATGGGACACAGTCATATCTGTGCAGTATGCAGGATGGCGAATCAGAGGAATTTAGACTAATCAGTCATGGTATTGAGCGTATTGATAATGTAGATACGATGAAACTTAAAGTGGAATTCAATGACGGATATGCTTTGGCAGACAGTTACTATTTTTCGTATTGTGATGGAGAAATCCGCACGCTGCCGGAATATGATGCCACTTGTGTTATTAAGGCATTCTATAAGAAGAAAAGGAATAAAAGGAAAGTAAAACAGGTGTTGGAAGAACTTCAGCATATTTTAACAGTATAAGAATATCTTATCGGTCACTCTTGTGACCGATTTTTTTGTGTTGAAAAATCAAAGATTAGCATGTCAAGTGTTTTCTTGAAACATAAGTTTTTCTCATATACCTATTCGTTTTTCTCGTTTGTAATTGTGGAGATATAGAGATACAATCCGAGGTAGGAACTGCTTGAGAACAAAGGAGGAGAGAAGATGAAGAGAAAGAATATGTGGAAGCAGTACACAGAAACTCAGAGCGAAGAGTTAGAGCAGTTAAGTGAAAGGTATAAAGAATGTCTGAATCTTGCAAAGACAGAGCGTGAATGTGTAAGCCTTGGAATCGAGATGGCAAAAGCATGGGGCTACAAGAGATTAGAGGATTGCATTGCAGAAGGCACAAGACTGGAAGCAGGGGATAAAGTCTATGCTGACTGTATGGGGAAAGCGCTTGTGATGTTCCAGATTGGTACACAGCCATTGGACAAGGGAATGAATATCCTTGGAGCGCATGTGGATTCTCCAAGAATGGATGTGAAGCAGAATCCATTGTATGAGGAGAGCGAGATGGCATATCTGGATACTCATTACTATGGCGGTATCAAGAAATATCAGTGGGTTACAATTCCGCTTGCAATTCATGGAACTGTAGTGAAGAAGGACGGAACCGTACAGAATATTGTGATTGGCGAGAAGGAAGAAGATCCGGTATTGGTAATCTCAGATCTTCTGATACATATTGCGCAGGAGCAGATGGAGAAGAAAGCCAGCGTAGTCGTTGAAGGCGAAGGTCTGGATCTTCTTGTTGGTACCAAGCCTCTTACTGGTGAGGAAGAACTTCAGAAAGAAGAGAAAGAACTGGTGAAAGCAGCCGTTCTTCAATTTCTGAAAGAAAATTATGACATGGATGAGGAAGATTTCTTATCTGCGGAACTGGAGATTGTACCGGCTGGAAAGGCAAGAGACTGTGGATTAGACAGAAGCATGATCCTTGGTTACGGACAGGATGACAGAGTATGTGCATTTACTTCTTTATTTGCCATGTTAGAGACAGAAGTTCCGGAGCGTACAAGCTGCTGTATCCTGGTCGACAAAGAAGAGATCGGAAGCGTGGGAGCGACCGGTATGCATTCCAGATTCTTCGAAGATGCAGTAGCAGAAGTTATGGCACTTACGATGGATGGAGATTCTCTGAAAGTAAGACGTACGCTGCGTAATTCTTATATGCTGTCTTCTGATGTAAGCGCTGCTTTTGATCCGTTATATGCAGACGCATTCGAGAAGAAAAATACGGCATATTTTGGAAAAGGACTGGTATTTAATAAATTCACCGGAAGCAGAGGAAAGAATAACAGTAATGATGCGAATGCTGAGTATATTGCGAAGATCCGTCAGGTAATGGATGAGAGTGGAGTCGGATTCCAGACTGCTGAGATGGGAAGGGTTGACCTTGGCGGCGGCGGAACCATTGCTTACATCATGGCGAATTATGGAATGAATGTGATTGATAGTGGTGTGGCTGTATTGTCTATGCATGCGCCGTATGAGGTGACGAGCAAGGCAGATATCTATGAAGCATATAAGGGATACAAGGCATTCTTAAAAGATATGAAATAAAGGAAATGAGATAGAAGAAGAGAGGAAAAAACGATGGAAACAAAGAAAAAAGGATTTCCAATAGCATTTTGGCTGTGCGCAGGCACAGAGATATTCGAACGTCTGTCATACTATTTGGGACGTTCATTGATTTTGATATTTGTAACTGCAACAGTTGCAACAGGAGGACTTGGACTCTCAGATACGGTGGCGGCGAACATGCAGTCCAATCTGACAGCATTCTCTTATTTATTGCCACTTTTTGGTGCAGTAATTGTTGACAGATATGTTGGAGCAAAATACACAACTCCGCTTGGTATGGTAATTGCAGGTGTTGGATATTTTATGGGTGGAATTGCAACCAGCGCTACGGGTGTTTATCTTATGATTTTCTTCGTCAGCCTTGGACTTGCGCTATTCAAGAATGGAGCGATTATCGGACGTGTTATTACGGATAAGGCTCAGATGGACCCGGCATTCTCTATGCGTTATACCCTGGTTAATGTGGGTGCGTTCATCGGAACATTCTTAGTAGGTATTCTGTATAAGGATGTATTTGCCAAAGGTGAAGTACTTGGATTCGCACCATGCTTTAAGTTGGCTGGTCTGGTGATGGTGCTTGGCGCTCTCTGGTATGTCTTCGTGTGCTGGCCGCGTCTTGGTGAGGTTGGAAAACTTCCATTTAAGAAGACTCTGACGAAGGAAGAACTTGAGGCGGAAGCGAAGAAGAAAGAAGAAAAAGGCAAGAAACAGCCTATGACAACTATTGAGAAGAAACGTATCGGAGCGATTCTGATTGCATCTCTGTTCTCAATCGTATTCTGGATCTTCTGGTATCTGGGATATATGCCGGTATACTTCTATTGGGCAGAGAATATGAACTGGGTAGTTGCAGGTTATGAAGTACCATCTACATGGTTTGATGCTGCGAACTCCTTCTTCTGTGTTGTATTGGGACCGATTACCGCTGCATTGTGGAAGAAACTGGCGGCAAGACCGCAGGGAGACATGAGCCTGTTCCGCAAGACAGGTCTTGGCATCGCAATCATTGGTGTTGGATATCTCTTCTACGCTGTAATCGATATTGTGCGTGGCGGCGAGAAGGCAAGCGTGTTGTGGCTGATCATATTTGCATTCCTTCTGACACTTGGCGAGATGTTCTTCTCTCCACTTGGTCACTCCTTCATCAGTAAGTATTCACCAAGCCGTTATCTGGCATTGATGATGTCTATGTGGGGATTTGCGACATTCATCGCTGCAAAGAGTTATGGTCCTGTATATGGAATCTTATTCGGCGGAAATATCGAATTCAAAGTTGCTTGTATCGGAGTAGCAATTGTGTCCTTCGTGGCAGCAGTAATCATGATTGCTTTGGATAAGAGATTAGCGGCATTGGTAGATTAAGAAGAGAATAATAAGTATCTGACTTTGGGAGGCTATATATGAAGGTATGTGAGAGGATCGTAAGATTACGTGAATTAATGAAAGAACATGAGATAGATGTCTATGTGGTTCCGACTGCTGACTTCCATCAGAGCGAATATGTTGGAGAACATTTTAAAGCAAGAAAGTTTATTACAGGCTTTTCGGGCTCTGCAGGGACGGCAGTGATCACAATGACGGAAGCACGCCTGTGGACGGACGGAAGATACTTTATCCAGGCGGCAGCACAGTTGGAAGGGTCAACGGTAGAACTGATGAAGATGGGTGAACCGGGAGTACCTGAACTGACGGCATATCTTAAGGATGTTATTCCGGAGAACGGTGTGCTGGGATTCGATGGACGTGTCGTGGCTATGGGAGAAGGCCAGGAATACGAGAAGATAGCAACTGGGAAGAATGCAGGCGTTAAATATGGTTATGACTTAATTGATCAAGTGTGGGAAGATCGCCCGGTATTATCAGAAGAACCGGCATTTGCTCTGGATATCCAGTATACAGGGGAAGCAACAGAGAGCAAGTTAAAGAGAATCCGCGAATTCATGAAGGAATGCGGCGCAACAGCACATGTAGTTACAACGCTGGATGATATCTGCTGGACATTGAATATGCGTGGAAATGATATTGAATTCTTCCCACTGGTGCTTTCTTATGCGTTGATTACGATGGATGGGGTACATCTGTATATCAATGAAGCAAAATTAAGCACAGAAATGAAACAGGCATTTGCAGCAGACGGTGTTCTTCTTCATCCTTATAATGATATTTATGAAGATATTAAGAACTTAGGAGATGAAGAAGTACTGCTGATTGATCCATCAAAATTAAATTATGCTCTTTACAGCAATATTCCGGAACATGTGAAGAAAGTAGAGAAGCAGAATCCGGAGATACTGTTTAAAGCGATGAAGAATCCGGTGGAGATTGAGAATATCCGTAAAGCGCAGATTAAGGACAGTGTGGCACATGTTAGATTCATGAAGTGGCTGAAAGAAAATGTTGGAAAGATGAAGATTACGGAGATGAGTGCATCTGATAAGTTAGATGAATTCCGTGAAGAGCTGGGGAATTTCATCCGTCCAAGTTTCGAGCCAATCTCATCTTTCGGGGAACATTGTGCGCTCTGCCATTACACGTCTTCACCTGAGACGGATGTAGAGTTAAAGGAGGGTAATCTCTTCCTTACGGATACAGGTGCCGGATTCTATGAAGGGTCTACTGATGTGACCAGAACTTATGCCTTGGGGGAAGTTCCGCAGATCATGAAGGACCATTTTACACTGGTAGCAATCAGTAATCTTCAGCTTGCAAGTGCGAAGTTTTTAGAGGGCTGTAACGGTATGAATCTGGATATTCTGGCAAGAAAACCATTCTGGGATCGGGGAATCAACTTTAATCATGGAACCGGTCATGGCGTGGGATATCTGCTGAATATCCACGAAAGCCCGACAGGATTCCGGTGGAGATACAGAGCGGGCGAGACCCACCAGTTTGAAGAGGGTATGGTAATTACAGATGAGCCGGGTATCTATATTGAAGGTTCCCATGGTGTGCGTCTGGAGAATGAACTGCTGGTATGTAAAGGGGAGAAGAATGAATATGGACAATTCATGTATTTCGAACCGATTACCTATATCCCGATGGATCTGGATGCATTGAATCCGGATATGATGTCCGCGGAAGACAAAAAATTGTTGAATGATTATCACAAATTGGTTTATGAGAAGGTTGCTCCTCATCTGAATGAGGAAGAACAGAATTGGCTAAGACAATATACCAGAGAAATTTAATTTCTCACGTTTGAATTCTACCCTTCAGTGAGATGTGCTCCTCCTGTGGCAGGCAGTGGATATGACAATCTGCTGAGTGCTGCAGGAGGAGTATGTCTTTGTTCTTGTAAGGAAGATTAGAGTAAGGTGTGTCAATACATTAGATATGGAGGTAATAGACGGATGAATAAGAAGAATAAGGGGAGGATACTCAAGGAATACACAATATTGACGCTGATAACGACTGTGCTGGTATTCGCTGACTATGTGTTCAAATTCCCGAATCATTTTACGTTTGGCGGTGTATCAGGTTTTTCTGTTCTTTTAAGCGGTATGTTCGGGGGAACAGCGAATACATATGCATTCGTTATTAATATTGTTCTATTGATTGTTGGTTTCATCGTACTGGGGAAAGAATTCGGTGTAAAGTCGGTGTATGTAAGTCTTCTTTGCAGTGCGGAACTGGAGGCAGTACAATACCTCTTCCCGTTCGAGGGACCGCTTACAGATCAGCCGCTTCTGGAACTTGTATTTGCATTCTTACTTGCGGCAGCTTGCTCAGCAGTATTCTTCAATATGGATGCGTCTAGCGGCGGAACGGACATTATTGCTTTGATTCTGAAGAAATATACGAGTATTCAGATCGGAAAGGCTCTCTTGATCACAGATTTTTGCGTGGTGATTCTTTCATTCTGGGTATATGGAGCGACGATCGGATTGTTCTCTATGACAGGTTTCCTGGCGAAATCATTCTTCGTTGATACGGTGATTGAGAGTCTGAATCTGTGCAAATATTTTACAATCGTATCGGAGAATCCGCAGCCGATCTGTGATTTTATCCATAAGGAACTGAATCACAGTGCGACGGTATATCATGCTGAAGGATCTTATTCCCACAAGGATAAGACGGTGATACTGACGGTGGTGAACAGAGGACAGGCTGTGAAACTTCGGAATTTCGTTCATGGAATAGACGGGCAGGCGTTTATGATGATTACGAACAGCAGCGAGATTATAGGAAATGGATTCCGGGGTGGCAATTAGCAGGAGATTGGTTTTTAAAGGAGTATGATTCATGAAAGCAAAGATAACTATGAGAGAATTTTTCTTAATGCTGGCAGGTATGTTCCTGATGTCTGCTGCTGTGTATTATGAGATGATGCCCAATGATCTGGTGCTTGGGAGTCTGTCGGGGCTTGTGATGGTTCTGGCGAATTTTATTCCGCTTAAGATATCGACGTTGACATTCATCTTGAATCTGTTGCTTCTGGTTGTCGGATATGTGTTCATCGGGAAGGAATTCGGTGTGAAGACGGTGCTGGCATCTCTGATGCTTCCAATGTATCTTAGAATCTTCGAGATCTTAACGCCGAATGTAGAATCTCTGTCAGGAAATCTGGTGATTGATCTGGTTTGTTTTATGGTGGTGATCAGTGCCGGGCAGGCGGTCTTATTTAACATGAATGCATCTTCCGGCGGGATTGATATTGTTGCGAAACTTCTGAATAAATATCTGGGGCTTAAGATGGGAAAGAGTATCACGGTTGTGGGGTTCCTGATCTCTTTCATGTCGATTCTGGTCTATGACAGGCAGACGATGGTGATCAGCCTGGTGGGAACATTCATCTATGGAATTGTATTGGATCAGTTCTGTGATGGATTCCGGATTCGTAAGAGAGTCTGTATACTTTCTAAGAAACATAAGGAGATTCAGGAATACATTGTAAGAGAACTGCACAGGGGAGCGACTCTGTATCTGGCATATGGAGGGCTTGATCATGCGGAGCACATGGAGATAGAGACGATTCTTGAGAAGAGTGAATATGGGAAATTATTGTCTTTCATTCATCAGGTTGATCCGACTGCATTCGTGACGGTTAGTACGGTGAATGAAGTGATAGGGGAATGGAATAGTAGAAAAGGTGTAATTTGATTTATATAGAAAGAGATGTTATCACATTTTTTGTTTAACGATACCTAGATGTGCGCCCCTTGCCGCAGGCAGTGATTATGTACTGACTGTGGCAAGGGGCGTATGTCTTTGGAATGCTATTAGATTGTTTATGTTTGTGATTAAGAGTTACTTTTGTTTGTATCCGTCAAGGAATTCTCCCATGCGTCTGACTGCATCTCCCAGCATATGTGCTTCCGGAAGCATTACGATTCGGAAGTGATCCGGCTCGCTCCAGTCGAATCCGCTTCCTGGCACAAGTAGGATATTCGTAGCATATAGCAGGTCGTGGGCGAATTGCTTGTCATTCGTGATGTTGAATTTTTTTACATCCAGTTTTGGGAAAATATAAAAGGCGCTGTTGTTCTTCACGAATGAGATTCCGTTAATCTTCTCCAGTTTCCGAACGGTTGCTTCTCGCTGTTCGTAGATCCTTCCTCCCGGACGTACCATAGATGCAGGTGTCTCCATATCCTCAAGTGCTGCCGGAATTACGATCTGTGCGAGCGTGTTGGCACAAAGCCGCATAGAGGTCAACTGGATAATTCCCTGTCTGTAATCTTCTGTCAGATGTCTTGGACCGCTGATCACCATCCATCCGCAGCGGTAGCCGCAGAGGCAGTGGGATTTGGACAATCCGTTCAGTGTGATGATCGGCAGATCTTCAGCAAGAGATGCGAGAGAAGTGTGGATAAGCCCGTCCATGACCAGGCGGTCGTAGATCTCATCTGCGAAGATCAAAAGTCCGGCTTCTCTTGCAACCTTAGTTAGTTCCATCAGTATCTCTTTGGAATATAGTACACCTGTTGGATTGTTCGGATTGATGATTACCATGGCTTTGGTTCTTGGTGTGATCTTGGAGCGGATATCCTGAATATCCGGGTACCAGCCTGCTTTCTCATCACAGGTGTAGAATACTGGCTTTCCTCCGGCAAGATATACGGAGTTGCCCCAGAGTGAATAACTTGGAGAAGGTACAAGCACCTCGTCTCCATCATTTAATAATGGCATTAGTGCAAATGATACTACTTCGCTGACGCCGTTACCGATGAATACATCATCCGGGGTAATCTCTTTGATTCCTTTGGTCTTCTCATATTCACAGATGGCTGTTCTTGCTTTCGGCATGCCTTTGAAATCACAGTATCCTACTCCATCTTGGATATGTTGGTTCAAAGCATTTTCGATACTCTTCGGAAGACCGAAGCCGAATGACGCAGGATTGCCTGTGTTAAGTTTCAGCACATTGATGCCCTGCTCCTGCATCTTCATTGCCTCCATGAATAATGGTCCTCTGATATCAGAGTGTACGTTTTGCATTCTGTCTGCTCTCATTATCTTTTCCATATCTTTTTCCCCGCTTTGTCGTAGTAGTTCATTCCAATTCAATCCCCAAATTTGTGAACTGGAATGTATTTCCTTATTTGCCTTAATCATACTCTGGTGATATAATATATTCAAATATCTATAATAGTATATTAGTTATATTGATTTGACTATAATATTAAATTACAAGGTGTTAACCTGAGGAGTCGCGTATGTTTACCTGGAAGAAATATGTTTATGAAGTGTATCGGGAGAAGAGTTTTTCAAAAGCCGCACAGAATCTCTACATCAGCCAGCCATCTTTAAGCGCGCGGATTAAGAAGGTAGAGGAGCGCATCGGGGTGCCGCTGTTCGACAGAAGCACAAGCCCGCTTCAACTTACGGAGGTGGGGAAAGCCTATATCGAAGCGGCGGAGGAGATATTCCAGATCGAGCAGCGGGTGGAGAATTATATTAATAACTTGACGACGCTTAAGACAGGGCATCTGGCGGTCGGTGCGAGTACCCTTTTCGCGGCGTATGTCCTCCCGTCTTTGATTACCCGGTTCAATCAGAAGTTCCCGGATGTACATATCCAGCTGATTGAGGGGAATACGACGCAGTTGGAGGAGATGCTCAGTAATAACTCGCTGGATTTTGTCATCGATAATTATCACTATGATAGTATCATGTATAATAAAGAATTGTATTGTAAAGAGAATATTCTTCTTGCGGTGCCGAAGCATTTTGAAGTCCATGAGCATCTGAAGGTGTATCAGTTGTCCTATCACAATATTAAGAATCGAAGTTATCTGAATAAATTATATCCGGCGGTTCCGCTGAGTGAATTCGCTGAGATTCCGTTCATTATGCTGACTCCGGGGAATGATACGCGTATTCGTGGGGATCGGTTATGCAAGGAGGCGGGATTCCATCCGAATATTATTCTGGAATTCAATCAGCAGTCTACGGCATATATGGCATCTTCAACTCAGTTGGGGGCAACATTTATCAGTGATATACTGGTGAGCCAGCTGCCATCTTTTGAGAGTCTTGTGTATTATAAGCTGGATGGGGAAGATGCGAAGAGAGAGGTATTTTTCTATTATAAGAATCATAAGTATAAGACGCGGGTTATGGAGGAATTCATTGGTATGATGCATGAACTATGATGCAAGGTACAGCCTGGATTGCGCTTTGAAGGAATGTTTGATAGAGTTATAGTTAACAGATAACTGCTTGGATAATATAAGAAACTATCTGCGTTTTGGGAAATATATTATTTAACCCTTATCCTCATTTACTTCAGATAAACTGCCTGAGTCGGGATGAATTCCCATATATTGGCAGAAGATATAAAAGTAGAACATAGAAGCAATAGAACAGCGTGTTGAATCAGAACAGAAGTATCCTTATGAGGATGCAGCACTAAAGATAGCGGCTCAGTATTTTGGAGAGGAGTTCCTGCCATATTTGGGGGTAAAAGAAAAACTAAGATATATTGCGCCAACGGAAAGCGTACATTTAGAAGTCAGGAGAATGTATCAGGATTTTAATTATGTACTGGAAGATGGTCTGTGGCTGCATTTGGAATTTGAAAGTGATAGCATTAAGACAGAAGATATGCGGCGGTTCCGGGAGTATGAGGCTACAACGAGCAGAACATATAAAGTAGATATAACTACTTATGTTATATGCTCGTCTACAGTGAAAAATCCGCTTACGGAATTGAAAACAGGAATCAGCACTTATAGAATTCGTGTTATTCGCTTAAAAGATAAAAATGCAGATCAGATTTTTGAACGACTGTTTCAGAAGCAAAAAAGAAAAATTACTTTAGATAAGGCTGATTTAATGGAAGCTGTATTAACGCCATTAATGTCAGGAAAGTCTTCGGAAAAAGAGAGGATTCTCAATATTAGCAGACTTCTCAAGAATGAAGAGGATAGTGTATCCAGAGATGAGATGGAAAAACTGCAGGCAGTCATGTATGCGCTTGCAGTAAAGTTTCTGACAAAAGTGGAATTAAGAGAGGTGAAGGAGGTATTGAAGATGACGATATTAGGAGAGATGCTTCGAGAGGATGCGTTGATGGAGGGAAGAGCAGAGGGAAGAGCAGAAGGAAGACAGCAGACCATTATCATGCAGGTTTGTAAAAAATTGAAGAAAGGTAAGAATGTGGAGCAGATTGCAGAGGCTTTGGAAGAAGAGGTTTCTTATATTGAACGTATTTATCAGGTGGCTCAGAAATATGCTCCAGATTATGATGAAGAAAAGGTATATAAAGAGATATTGGGGGAAAATAGATAAGGTTGTGAATGGGTGGATTCAAAGATTTTTTTGTTGACAACGGATATATTTTCATGTATATTGGGTAACAATAAGAGGGAGTAACTTGCGCCTGAGGATGGTTATACGGGCGTTTGCGATGTCGTCAGTACGATGAGCGATCATCCGTATCGTAATGAAATGGTGAGACTTTTATTGCATAAATAATATTATGCAATAGGGGTCTCTTTTTTAATCTCTATTGCGTGAAAAGAGAGGAGAATAAGATGTTAACAAGCAAACAGGCTAGGATCAATCAGGAAAAGTATGGATTCAATGAGTTGGTAGAAGGAAAGAAGAAGAGTACCTTGCAGATATTCCTGGAGCAATTCAAGGATTTTCTCGTTATTATCCTGATTATTGCGGCAATTATCTCTGGATTCTTAGGGGATGCGGAGAGTGCAATCGTCATCTTCGTGGTGATTACGATGAATGCGATTCTTGGAACGGTTCAGACGGTGAAGGCGGAGCAGTCGCTGAATAGTCTGAAGCAGTTATCGGCGCCGGAGGCGAAGGTGATCCGGGATGGCAAGATGATGCAGATACCGTCCCGTGAGGTTACGATCGGGGACGAAGTGATCGTTGAAGCAGGAGATTGTGTTCCGGCAGATGGGAAACTTCTGGATTGTGCGAGCCTTAAAGTGGATGAGAGTGCATTGACCGGTGAGAGCCTGTCGGTGGAGAAATCGCTGGATGAGGTGATGAAAGGAGCGGCTCTTGGAGATCAGACAAATCGGGTGTTTTCCGGAAGTTTTGTTACTTATGGCAGAGGAACTTATGAGGTGACTACGATTGGGATGGACACGGAAGTTGGTAAGATTGCAAGGCTTCTTAAGACAACTTTGGAGAAGAGAACACCGCTTCAGATCAATCTGGATGAGTTCGGGAAAAAACTGTCGATGATTATACTGGTGTTCTGTGGAATCTTATTTGCAATCAATATTTTGCGGGGCGGTTCGGCTATCGATGCATTTTTATTCGCTGTAGCGCTTGCAGTGGCTGCGATTCCGGAAGCGCTTAGTTCTATCGTGACGATCGTGTTGTCGTTTGGCACCCAGAAGATGGCGAAAGAACATGCGATTATTCGTAAATTACAGGCAGTAGAAGGGCTTGGAAGTGTGTCTGTTATTTGCTCGGATAAGACGGGAACCCTGACGCAGAATAAGATGACGGTGGAAGATTATTATGTGGATGGGAGAAGGATTGCTGCAGATGAGGTCTGTCTTGAGGATAAGAATCAGCAGTTGCTTCTAAGATACAGCGTGCTTTGTAATGATTCTACGAATGCAGATGGACAGGAGATTGGTGATCCGACGGAGACGGCGCTGATTAATCTGGGGCAGAAGTTTGGGATTGCGGCAGAAGATGTAAGGAATCGGTATCCGCGTCTGTCTGAGATTCCTTTTGACAGTGACAGAAAGTTGATGTCTACTGCACATATGATGGGGGATGTATCGTGTAGTCAGGTTGAAGGGCAGGAAGAGCAGTATGTTGTGGTCGTAAAAGGAGCCGTGGATGTGCTGCTGCATCGTATGACTCATATCAGAATTGGCGATACTGTAAGGGAGATTCGTGAAGAGGACCGGATGCAGATTGAGCGGCAGAATTTGGAGTTCTCAAGAGATGGACTGCGTGTCCTTGCATTTGCCTATAAGGTGATGGAAGAGGAGCGGGAACTGACGCTGGAAGATGAGAAGGAACTTACATTCTTAGGTTTGATCGCGATGATGGACCCGCCGAGGGAGGAATCCAAAGCGGCGGTTGCGGAGTGTATCAAGGCAGGAATTAAGCCGATTATGATTACCGGAGACCATAAAGTGACGGCGGCAGCGATTGCGAAGAGGATTGGCATTCTGAAGGATGAGTCGGAGGCCTGTGAAGGTGCTGTGATTGAAGACATGTCGGACCTTGAACTTCAGGACTTCGTAGAAGGGATATCCGTCTATGCGAGGGTGTCTCCGGAGCATAAGATAAGAATTGTGCGTGCATGGCAGGAGAAGGGCAACATCGTGGCAATGACGGGAGACGGAGTGAATGATGCACCGGCGCTTAAGCAGGCGAATATTGGAGTAGCGATGGGAATTACCGGAAGCGAGGTATCCAAGGATGCTGCGGCTATGGTGCTGACGGATGATAACTTTGCTACGATTATTAAGGCTGTGGAAAATGGACGGAATATCTATCAGAATATTAAGAATGCAATACAGTTCTTGTTATCTGGTAATTTTGCTGGTATTCTGACAGTATTATTTGCATCTCTGGCAGGGCTTCCTGTGCCATTCGAGCCGGTGCATCTGTTGTTCATCAATCTTCTGACGGATAGCCTTCCGGCAATTGCGTTAGGGCTGGAGCCGCATACTGCGGAAGTTATGAAGCAAAAGCCTAGACCGATGAATGAGTCGATTCTGACGAAGGAGTATCTGCTCAGTATCGGAACCGAAGGATTGAGCATTGGAATTATGACGGTAGCTGCGTTCTTGATTGGCTTACGGAGCGGGAATGCGGTATTGGCAAGTACCCTTGCATTTGGCACCTTGTGTACCAGCCGTCTGGTACATGGATTCAACTGTAAGTCCAACAAGCCGGTTATATTTACGAAGAGATTCTTCAATAATGTGTATCTGATCGGAGCATTCCTTGTGGGGTTGGTTCTGATTACATGTGTACTGATATTGCCGGGGCTTCAGGGAATCTTTAAGGTGGTTAGTCTGGATATGGGGCAGTTGTTTACTGTGTATGGGTTGGCGCTTTTGAATCTTCCGGTGGTACAGGTAATGAAGTGGATGAGGAGTCGGTGGATGTAAGTTGTATATAATTGTTATGATTGTTTAGAAAATTGTAATAAGGGACAGGGCAAATTCAATTGGGGACGGGGGTTTTTTCAATTTCCCCCGTCCCCAATTGAAAGAAGGAGGTTTTTAGATGGAATTAAGTCAGGAAACTGTTAAACGAATCAGGGGGCTGATCCTATTCGCAGCGCTTGTCATGGCGTGTCTGTGGAAATATGATGTGGTGATTCGCGTATTGGGATTCGTGCTGCATGTGATATTCCCATTTATCTTGGGTGGAGCGATTGCGTTCATACTTAATGTGCCGATGAATTTCGTACAGCGGCATCTTTTTAAAGAGGAGAGAGTGGAGAAGAGTAAGGTTATGAAGAAACTCGCCAGACCAGTGAGTATGCTGATTGTACTTTTTGGTGTGATCGGTGTTGTAGCGTTGGTTATGTTCGGGCTGATTCCGCAGTTGGGAAATACATTCGCTAATCTAGGGAACAGTATCCAGGCTTTCCTTCCGAAGGTTCAGGAGTGGGCAAGAACGATGTTCCATGATAATAAAGAGGTTATGAAGTGGGTGAATAGTCTGGAATTCGACTGGAATAAGATTATGGACGCCGGCATTAATTTCTTTAAAAATGGCGCTGGCAGTGTGTTGGATTCTACGATTACTGCGGCTAAGAATATTGTAAGCGGACTTACTACCTTCTTTATCGCATTCGCGTTCTCCATCTATATTCTGATGCAGAAGGAGAAATTAAATATTCAGGCAAAGAAGGTATTATTCGCATTCGTGAGAAAGGGAAGAGCGGAGGCAGCTCTGGAAGTATTCTCCCTGACATATAACACCTTCTCAAGTTTTCTGACGGGACAGTGCGTAGAAGCGATTATACTTGGAAGTATGTTCGTTGTGACAATGACGATCCTAAGACTGCCATATGCGTTGTTGGTGGGAATCGTAATTGCCTTCACAGCCTTGATTCCAATCTTCGGAGCTTTCATTGGCTGCGCTGTAGGAACATTCCTTATATTCATGGTAGATCCGGTCAAGGCGCTAGTCTTCGTTATCCTGTTTCTGATCCTGCAGCAGATTGAGGGAAATATGATCTATCCTCATGTAGTCGGCAACTCCGTCGGTCTCCCCTCGATCTGGGTCCTCGCAGCCGTCAGCGTTGGCGGCAGCCTGATGGGCGTAGTAGGAATGCTGATCTTCATACCAATCGTATCCGTAATATATGCCCTCTTCCGCGAAGTGGTATACTTAAAATTAAAACAACGTAAGATAAATCCAGAAGATATAACATAACGAAGATCTGTTCCCAAAATGTAAGGGTCTGAGCCAGGAGGCACGTTTGCCGACTGGTTCAGACCCTTACATTTTGATGAACTAGTTGAGTGAGAGTGAAGCTTTGGAGCATCTTACCTACTATCCTGACTTCAGTCATCACTACCTAAATTTCCTTAATAATTCTCCACTTTCCTTTCAAAATAAGCCTTCGGATGCGCACAAACCGGACACACCTCCGGAGCCTCTTCTCCCATATAGATATATCCGCAGTTTCCGCATTTCCATCCCAGAGGGGCTTCCCCCTTAAAAGTGGTTCCAGCCTGGAAACTCTCCAGTAACTTGCGGTAACGTCTTTCGTGTGCAGCTTCTACTTCAGCAACACCTTCGAACTTCTTGGCAAGATCTTCGAATCCTTCTTCTCTTGCTTCTTTGGCCATGCGTTTATACATGTCTGTCCATTCGTAGTTCTCGCCCTCGGCAGCGTCAGTTAAATTCTCAGCAACATCACCGATTCCGTGGAATTCCTTGAACCACATCTTAGCGTGTTCTTTCTCCTGATTAGCGGTCTCTTCAAAGATGTTAGCCATCTGAACGAATCCGGCTTTTTTAGCAGCAGAAGCATAGAAAGTATACTTGTTGCGTGCTTCAGATTCCCCTGCGAATGCGTCCATAAGGTTCTTTTCTGTTTTTGTTCCTGCGTATTTTGACATACCAAATTCCTCCTAATATATAAGTGTAGGGTTTGTTTTATGATATTTGTAATATGTGAAAGGTAAAAAATAGGGTGCAACTTTTGCTACACCCAATAATTCTGAATCTTAGCCAAAGTATCTCTTTAACAGACCTTCGAATGCTTTTCCGTGACGAGCCTCGTCTCTAGCCATCTCGTGTACTGTATCATGGATAGCATCAAGGTTAGCAGCTTTAGCACGTTTTGCAAGATCGAACTTGCCTGCTGTTGCGCCGTTCTCAGCGTCAACTCTCATCTCAAGGTTCTTCTTTGTGCTGTCTGTTACAACTTCACCAAGTAACTCTGCGAATTTAGCAGCATGCTCAGCTTCTTCGTAAGCAGCTTTCTCCCAGTATAATCCAATCTCCGGATATCCTTCTCTGTGAGCAACTCTAGCCATTGCAAGGTACATACCAACTTCTGAACATTCTCCTTCGAAGTTAGCTCTTAAGTCTGCAAGGATGTCCTCGCTTACTCCCTTAGCTACACCAACAACGTGCTCTGCAGCCCATTCTCTCTCGCCTGTCTGCTCTTTGAACTTATCAGCGCCAACGCCGCAAACTGGACATTTCTCAGGTGCTGCTTCTCCTTCATAAACATAACCACATACTGTACATACGAATTTTTTCATAGTCATTTTCTCCTTTTCTTATTTAAATTTTATTGTTTTTAATATTAGTAATTGTTACTGATATTAATTTACCATAGTTATTGATAATTGTCAATCGTTATTTTAACCCTTTTTCTGATTTTTTACCAGCACATTCTTCACAGGTTCCATAGAATAATGTAGTATGGGATTCGATCGTCCCACCAAAGTGCCGATTGGCAAGTTCATTGATGGACTTAATATGTTCTTCGTCCAGTTCCAGATCAAAGATCTTACCACAGGATCTGCATACAACATGGTAATGCGGCTCGGTCCGCCCATCGAATCGGTCGCCCCCGTCTGGAGTGGAGATCTTGACAGCCTCTCCCATATCTGCTAGTAGATTCAGATTGCGGTATACCGTGCCAAGGCTGATATTGGGAAATTCTTCCTTAACATGCAGGTATACAGTATCGGCAGTAGGATGTTCCATGGTGCTAGACAGGTATTCTTTAATAGAAGCGCGCTGTCTGCTGTATTTTAAATTTGCCATTTGTATCCTCCTCTCGATAATAATAATGATTATTATAATTAGTATAAAATAGAGAAATCCATCTGTCAACGAATAATTTTAAAATGTAACAATTTGTAATAAATTAATTTGAATAAAATGTATTATTTTCTCGTATCCCCATATAATATGACGAAAGAAATGTTATTAAATAGCCTTGACATGAGGTGTATACGTGATATAATTACAACGTAACATATGTAACAATTCTGTAACATTTACAAAAGATAAGAAAACATAAAGGAGGGAGTTTATGGATTCTATTCTTAAAAAAGGATTGTTCCTGGTTACTATTACAGGTGCCATTACAGCATTTCCTGATACGGCATATGCTTCGGATACAGCAACTGTTAACGATATGCCACAGGTGGGAATCGAAGAAGTGCTGAATGACTGCTACCTGTCAGATAAGGAGATTGAGGTAGAAGATTATCTTGTACCGACGCAGAAGGGTGAGTATTTAGATATGGCGTTTGCCAATGTCCAGTCGTTTCTTTATATAAGAAGTGAACCGACAACGGACAGTGAGTGGGTTGGAAAACTATATCCTGATTATGCCGCGAAGATTATCGGTCCGGTGGGAGAGTGGACGAAGATTCAGTCCGGAGAGGTAACAGGCTATGTTTATTCCGATTACATTATTATAGGAAATAACGCAGAGCAGAAGGCGCAGGATATGGTGCGGAATTCCGAGGCTGCTGATTCTGAAGAGGTATTTACCTATGCCGAATCCAAAGAAGAGGAAGAAGCAAGGCTTGCAAAGGAAGCGAAGGAAGCGGAAGCAAGGGCTCAGGAAGAAGCCGCTGCAAAGGCAGGAACAGGACAGGCCATTGTAGATTATGCGTGCCAGTTCATCGGCAACCCCTATGTGTGGGGTGGGACAAGCCTGACGAATGGTGCGGATTGTTCGGGATTCGTTCAGTCAGTATTCGCACATTTTGGCATCAGTCTTCCACGTACGACATGGGATATGGAGAATGTGGGAACTCCGGTCAGTTACGATCAGGCGATCGCGGGAGACATTATCCTGTACGATGGACACGTAGGAATCTATATGGGAGATGGTCAGATTGTCAATGCAATCAACAGTGCGAAAGGAATCGGGATTCTGCCAGCCACTTACACGAATATTATTACAGTTAGAAGATTAATCTAAAATATACAGAATATTGTGATAAATCAAAAGTCCCGGGAAAAACATCCTGGGACTTCTGTACGTCTGCAGAAAATGTAGACTCGATATACAAATTGTACAAAAATGTAAAAATATGTAAAATTTTGGAAATTTGAATTATCCAAGTTATCCACATTAAAATAGGCGAAAAAGGTGGAAAAATCGAAGTTTTCAAAAATTTATCCACATTATCCACATCAAAACGGGTGAATTTGGGGGATTACTCGGGGTAAATAAAAGAACGAATGTTTTGTGAAGTTATCATAAAAATGAAGTTTTGTCGAAAAAAAACGAAAAAGAGGTTGACTTTTAAGTAGTCAAATATTAAGAATAAATTTGCTGAAAATGTTTACACAATGATAAAAAGCGACTATAATGGAAACACTGAAGAGAAAAGGAGGTGTCATGATGGCACAGGTTTCTAAAGATATGACATTTGGCGAACTGTTGGGAACATATTATGAGAAATGCCCGAAGATCGTTGAAGTTCTTATGGAAGCAGGAATGGGTTGTATTGGATGTCCACATTCTCAGATGGAATCTATCGAGCAGGGTGCTATGGGACATGGTATTGACCCGGACTTATTAGTTGAGAAACTCAATGCAACAATTAATGCAGCATTGAATGCATAAAAAGAATAAGCATGTAAAAAGAAGCTTTGACGGACAAGCGCCTCAAAGCTTCTTTTCATAATACATGTTAGATTGCTGCTAATTCCTGTACTGCATTAGAAGATACAAGCGTCTCGCAGTGCTCTTCTAAGAATGCCAGCGTAGCGCCGGAAGACACTTCCAAAGAACCGTATTCTGACAGCATATTGCAGATGCGGTTAAAATCATTGGTCGTGTGGTCTGACTGTGTTAATGCCAGTATATAGATGTCCTCGCCAGTGTCTTTGTACAGGGTGTTGGAACCATTGTACATCGTGCCAAGCAGACGTGCTGCTTTAAGGACGCTGTTCATGGTTGCAAATGAAAACAGGCGTAATGCTGCTTTTGGTGCCTCCGCCGGGGGCTCTTCTTTACTGCGTTCTGATACGGCCGTATTGCCTAACTTTTCTTTCATCTTACCCAGTAAGTCCAGTAATGTATCTGCACCGTCCAATTTGTTCGGAATATCTTTCGCTATGGAATCCCATTCCGTGCCTGTGGATGGCGCAAATTTTGAAAAACGGGTGTCGAGTTCTTCCGGGTCCTCGACTTTAGTAATTATCAGCACGATGGAATCGGCAGAGGCAGGGATTGCTTCTATCATCAGAGGTATATCATCTGCTTCGAATCCGAATTCAAAGGCTGCTTGTTGCATCATATCGCGGAAAAGTGATTTGGCTTTTTCGGTTCCATAAGCTAGTTCGCTTAGTTGAAGATGGCGGGCAGCGAGATCGGCGCGTGTTAAGGTGCAGCGGATCTGATTGTCGTTAAGTTTTTCAATCTTCATATCTATCACTTCCTTCTAGTGTAGTATAGCATAGAAAACGGCGGATGTTCAATAAAATTAGTATAAATTCAAAAAGTGCTTGCGTTCGGAAATGCTATCGGATATAATGACGTTACTGGAAGATAGTTTTCCCTGATAACTACGTTCTTAGAACAAAGGAGGGAGAATTTCTTAATATTATATTCATTTTCTAATTCATTTCTAAGATAAAGGGTAGAGCAATCTATCAGAGAACAATTAATAACGAATCAATCATGAATCAGTAACAATCAACAGTAATCAAGAAGTCGTCGTTTCCGGCGCATATTTCACAGGTATTTATGAAAAAGAAAAGTATAAAAACATGGTAATACCGGGACTATCTTCTATATTTTTTCAGTTGTGGCATATATGATTACATGTATCACAGCATCTCCTTATATCATTATATGCAATCACAGCCGTAGTTATCATCCGGTATGAGAAGGAGGATGAGACGTGGGGGATGATATTGATTTAAAGAAAATGTTCAAAGAACTGACAACATATGAGAAACAGCGGGTAGACCTGAAGATGGATGGTCTCCCGGCAAGCCCCATGCAGATTGTCCAGGCGCACATTGTGCGGGAAGGTACAGGATATATGAGGGATTATGTACTGAATGATAAAGGCGATATAAAAGAACTGTGGTTCAACAGTATAGAAGGAAACTAACAACCAGAGACTGCGAATACCCCGCAAAAATCAATAAAATGTCGAAATAAATAATGACGTGTCTTAAGGCTTTTGGTATAATGGTCTAATAGGAGGTGCAGCATGGAAGATAAAGAAAAGAAAAGCCGCACAACTTCGGACCGTTTGGATGGGACGGAGTCCGTAAGACAGTATTCTCAAGGGCAGGGATCTGTAAAACAGCGTCCTCAAGGACAAAGATCTATAAAGCAGCGCTCTCAGGGACAAGATTCCGAAAGGCGGCGTTCTCAGGGACAAGACTCTATGAGACAGCGTTCTCAGAGCCGGGATTCTGTAAGGCAGCGTTCTAAGGGACGGGATTCCATGAGACAGCGCTCTCAGAGTCAGGAGTTCATAAGACAGCAGGCACAGGGACCGGAAGCGAAGAGGCAGCGGTCTCAGAATTCAGTGTCCAGAAGATCGCAGTTGACACAGGATATGGAGTCCGGCAGGCAGCAGGCGCGTCCAAGTGGCAGCAGGAAACAGCCGGTGAGAAAGAAGCAGTCCAGGAGAAGAAGAAAGAGAAATCTTGGAATTAAGATATTCCTTGTGATTATATTGGCAATAGCAGCAGTTGTAGCAGCATTTTTGTGGAAAAGATACAGTCCTTCCGAAGAAAAATATGATTTGAATAAATATTATGGGATTGAACAGGAAGGACAGCTTGCGATTACCGTGGATAATCAGGTGGTAGAGCCGCATGGTATGATTGCAGATGGAAAGGCATATATCCAGTATGACATCGTAAGGAATTATATTAACAGCCGGTTCTACTGGGATCCGAATGAGAACATCCTTTTATATACGCTTCCAAACGATACGGTATCCGTTGGAGTAGGAAGCAAGGATTATAATGTGTCGAAGGAAAAGAAGAGTGAAGACTACGTCATATTAAAAACGGAAGGAAGTACAGCATATATCGCATTAGATTTTATTCAGCAGTATACGAATATCGAGTATGAACTGTATGATGACCCAAGCCGTGTGATGATTGTGACCGATTGGGGAGAGACGACTGTAGCAACAGTGAAGAGAGATACCCAGGTACGTTATCAGGGCGGTGTAAAGAGTCCGGTACTCACGGAGATCAGTAAGAAAGATGAAGTTACGATCGTAGAGAGTGAGGAGAACTGGAAGAAGGTTCGTACAAAAGATGGATTCATTGGATATGTTAAGAATAGCGCGCTGAAGAAAGAAGAGACAAAGAACATATCCAGAGACTTCGAAGAACAGCAGTTTACCAATATATCCAAAGACTATACGATCAACATGGCATGGCACAACGTGACCAACAATGATGCCAATAGCGGCGTGCTGCAGAGAATTGCAGAGAGCAAGGGTCTTACGACGATTGCGCCAACATGGTTCCATGTACAGGATACGGACGGCAATCTTCAGTCGATTGCTTCAGCGGATTATGTTAACTATGCACATCAGTCTAATATAGAAGTATGGGCTGCGGTGCGGGATTTTGACGGAGGCATTAATTCTTATGAGGAGACTTATGAGATGCTCCGTTATACATCTAAGAGAGAGAATCTTATTAATCAGTTGATATCCGAAGTATTGCGTGTCGGAATCGACGGTATTAATGTGGATTTTGAAAAGGTATCAGATGAATGCGGCGAGCATTATATACAGTTCATCCGTGAATTGTCTGTAAGATGCCGGCAGAATGGAATCGTCCTGTCAGTGGATAATTATGTTCCGAAGGGCTATAATATGCAGTATGACCGCAAGGAGCAGGGAATCGTAGCGGACTACGTAGTGATTATGGGATATGATGAATACTATGCAGGTTCACCGCAGGCAGGTCCTGTTTCGTCATATAATTATGTAAAAGAAGGCATTGAAGAAACGTTAAAAGAGGTTCCTGCTGAGAAGGTAATTAGCGGAATTCCGTTCTTTACAAGGTTGTGGGAAGAGACTCCGAAGACTGAAGAGGAATTAGCAAGTCAGGCTGGAACTGAAGAAGCAGAATACACGATGAATGTGAACAGCCAGGCGCTTGATATGGCAAGTGCACAGGCGAAACTGGCAGAGGCAGGCGTGCAGACTACATGGGATGAGACGATAAAGCAGAACTATGCAACCTGGACCGTGGAGAATACGACTTATGAGATTTGGCTTGAAGATGAGCAGTCCATAGAACCAAAACTGCAGTTGATGAAAGAGAATAAACTTGCAGGTACGGCAGCATGGGCATTAGGACAGGAGAATGCAGAAATCTGGAATCTAATCTTAAAATACGTGAATTAAATCACATATAAAATACCTCTTGCAGTCATATAGTTAGATATATAGACTGTCGGGAGGTATTTTTGTGCATAGAAAAATTGAATTGGTGATTCTGCTTCTGTTACTGGCAGGATTGGTAACCGTGAGCAGGAACCTGGAGAAACAGGTATCAGGGAATCAAGTGAAAAAAGGCAAGAATACGGTGGTCATCGATTCTGGTCACGGCGGAAATGATCCCGGTAAGATCGGTATCAATGATGCTAAGGAAAAAGATATAAACTTGCAGATCGCACAGAAGGTGAAGACGCTTCTGGAAGAAAAAGGAATCAAGGTCGTTATGACCAGAGAAGATGATTCTACATTAGCCAAAGAAACGGATACCAATAAAAAAGTACAGGACATGAAAGCAAGAGTTGAACTAATCAACAACACCGCACCCGATATTGCCGTCAGCATCCACCAAAACAGTTATCAGGATGCGAGCGTCCACGGCGCACAGGTCTTCTACTATACACATTCAGAGGAAGGAGAGAAAGCAGCAACAATTATGCAGAAAGCCCTCCTCGCCGTAGATAAAGATAACCACCGCCAGGCAAAAGAAGACAATACCTACTATCTACTCAAACGAACCGAAGTCCCAACAATTATCGTAGAATGCGGCTTTTTAAGCAATCCGGAAGAAGCCGATAAACTAGTAACCGAGGATTACCAACAACAAATAGCAGAAGCAATTGTTCAAGGAATCACAACTTGTCTCCCGAAGTAGAGTGTAGTATAATGTTCAAGAAAGCAATGAGCAGTGCGAAAACATAAGATAATGAGAATAGTTGCTTGCAAATATTCTCATTAGATTATGTTTTCATAGGGCGAAAGCCCGTGACCTTGAGAAGCCGAAGGGTTCTCAAGGTTAGCACTGCGGAGTGAATCTAGTCGAAATAGTTGCTTGCAAATATTCTCATTAGATTATGTTTTCATAGGGCGAAAGCCCGTGACCTTGAGAAGCCGAAGGGTTCTCAAGGTTGGCACTGCGGAGTGAATCTAGTCGAAATAGTTGCTTGCAGTTATTTTTATTAGAATACATTTTTATAAGGCGAATTCATGAAAACAATAATAAAAAAGATAACTAAAAACCAAAATAATACAGATATTATAAAACAGGCCGGCGACATCCTAAAATCCGGCGGCTTAGTAGCATTCCCCACCGAAACCGTATACGGTCTTGGTGCTGATGCCTTGAATGAGCAGGCAGCTAAGAAGATCTATGCCGCCAAAGGAAGGCCATCGGACAACCCCCTGATCGTACACATCACGAATATGGAGGCTTTGGATAAGATTACAGAATACATTCCACAAGAGGCAAGAATCGTAGCAGATGCATACTGGCCAGGACCTCTGACTATGATATTTCGGAAAAGCGAGATCGTACCGATGGGCACGACCGGCGGACTTAATACGGTGGCTGTCCGTATGCCAAGTCATGAGATTGCAAGAGAGGTCATTGATGCGGGAGGTGGCTACATTGCTGCGCCAAGTGCGAATACATCCGGACGTCCAAGCCCAACAGCAGCAGAGCATGTACAGGAAGATCTGTCAGGGCGGATTGATATGATTGTAGACGGAGGCGCCGTGGAGATAGGCGTGGAGTCCACCATCCTTGATATGACGGTGACGCCGCCCATGATCCTTCGCCCGGGTGCAATTACCAGAGAGATGCTTAACGAAGTGATCGGGGAGGTGGCTGTGGATAAGACCCTGATGAATCCGAACAGCAAGAAAGCGCCAAAAGCGCCGGGCATGAAATACCGGCATTATGCGCCGAAGGCAGATCTTACCGTTATTGAAGGAGAACTTGACCGTGTGGCAGATGAAATCAATCGTCTGGCACAGGAAAAACTAAGCGAAGGATATAAAGTCGGTATTATCGGAACGGAGGAGACGGTGGGCAAGTATCCTTTCGGAGATGTCAAATGTATCGGCACCAGAGAGGATGAAGCAACGATTGCCAGCCATCTGTTCGGGATTCTGAGAGAATTCGACAACGACGGGGTGGAGTACATATACAGTGAGTCATTTGATTCAGAAGGTATAGGAAGTGCTATCATGAACCGGCTTTTGAAAGCTGCCGGGCAGCATATAATCAGGTTAGGTAATAAATAAAATATATAAAACCAGACGAGGAGGAATATAATATGTCTAAAGTACAAGTTATGGATCATCCGCTGATTCAGCACAAGATTAGCCATATCCGTAAGGAAGAAGTGGGGTCAAAAGAATTCAGGGAGATTGTTAGTGAGATTGCTGCACTGATGTGCTATGAGGCGACAAGAGATCTGAAATTAAAGGACGTAAAGATTAAAACACCAATCTGCGAGATGGTGGGGAAAGAGTTGAGCGGTAAGAAACTGGCTGTTGTGCCGATCTTAAGGGCAGGTCTTGGAATGGTGGATGGAATTCTGAATATGATTCCGGCAGCGAAAGTAGGGCATATCGGATTATACCGTGATCCTGAGACTTTTGAGCCGGTAGAATATTACTGCAAACTGCCTTCAGACTGTGATGAGAGAGAGGTATTTGTCGTAGATCCGATGCTGGCAACTGGTGGATCCAGTGTGGCTGCGATTCAGATGCTGAAAGATAAAGGTGTGAAATCTATTCGTTTCTTATGTATCATTGCAGCACCGGAAGGTGTGAAGTTAATGACAGAGGAGCATCCGGATGTTGATCTGTATATTGGGGCATTGGATGACCATTTGAATGATCACAAATACATTGTTCCGGGCCTTGGTGATGCCGGAGACCGTATCTTTGGAACAAAATAAGAAGAGACATATGCCAGGGAGGCGTATCATATGGGGAATAAAAGAAAGGATTATATTAACTGGGACGAATATTTTATGGGAGTTGCAATGCTCTCCGGCATGCGTTCCAAAGATCCTAACACTCAGGTGGGATGTTGTATCGTAAGCCAGGACAATAAGATCCTGTCAATGGGATATAATGGATTGCCAATGGGATGTTCTGATGATGAATTTCCATGGGACAGAGAAGGAGAAGATCCGCTGGATACAAAGTATGTATATACAGTACACAGCGAATTGAACGCGATTCTGAATTACCGGGGAGGAAGTCTGGAGGGAGCCAAATTATATGTGTCCCTGTTCCCTTGTAATGAGTGTGCGAAAGCGATTATACAGAGTGGGATCAAGGAGGTCATCTACGATAGTAATAAATACGAAGACAGTACGGCGGTTCGGGCATCTATGCGAATGTTTGATGCTGCGGGAGTGAATTATCATCAGTATCACAGGTCGAACCGGGAGATTACGATCCGTCTGTAGTATGAAAACTATATAGACTGCGAGATTATAAGTGCTAAACTAACAGGATGAAAGAGTGGAGAAGATATTAGAAATGAGTTATCTTTCCCACTCTTTTTCTACAAGAGAATTCTTGTACAAGACATCCTCATATTAGATGATTTTCGCCTGCCGCAGAAGAAAACGATATCTCATCCATGCTGCATTGCCGCTGTAGATGTAGGAGTCTATAAGATCAGGATCCGATGCATTCTGGAAATTCATATAGGCATCTTCAAGATCCTGGCGTGCCTGGGCAATCTCGTCTAACAGGGTGTCGGCGCAAGGGTCATAGGACAGCCGTTTGTAGATATCTTCTTCTGCTGCATCTCTACGTTCAAATAATCGCATCATTCACCTCCGTAATTAGAAACTTAAGTCCCCTTTTTTCTAGTATAGGCAAATTTTGAGAATAAAATACCTTTCGGGTGGATATATATGGAATTAGAAATAGAAATTGAGGAGGAGATAGATATGACAGAGCAGAAGCCTCATCTGTTAGTTAACTTTATTGTCCGGGCGATTGTGGGAGTTGCCATGATATTTTTTGTAAACGAATTTCTGTCTTCTCAAGGAATTTCTGTGCAGGTGGGAATGAATCCGGTGACTGTATTGACATCCGGGATCCTTGGTACTCCTGGGGTTGCGCTTCTTTATGGAATTAGTTTTTATCAATTTTTGTAAGGGTTGCACAAAGATTGGCTTTTTTTAAAAAAGGGATGGACAATCAGAGAGGGGAAGGTTATAATCGTCCTACAAGTTACAGATAGTGACTTGTATCTGATTGATTCGATTGTTAGATTCATGTTATTCAAAGTGTTTCAAGTAATTTCAGTTTTATTTCAATTTATTCTAGGCTGTTTCGGCAGGGAGTCCACAGAGTAATTGACAGTTAGTAAGAAGTAGGAGGGATATTATGTGAGCAGTAGGAATCTGGTAATATGTGACCGGGAAGAAAGATATGCTGCGGCGTTTGCATCATTCCTGATGAAGAAAACAGAACTTGCTTTTCAAGTACAGGTATGCAGCAGACTGGCACAGGTGGAGGCAATCCGGCAGGAGAATCCCATAGATATTCTATTAGTTGGAAGCAGTTATCCGGAAGAAGAATGGAGACGGATTCAGGCGGGGCATGTATTTATTCTTACAGAATCGGGAAAGAAGACGGAGGGTTTAGATGGGAACACCGTATACCGGTATCAGTCGGCAGAAGCGATTCTGTCAGAGATTGTCTGCAAATACAGTGAGAAAGGGGAAAATGAAGAATTATTCTTCCGAACGGTAAAGTCCGGGGATATGCAAATTATCGGGATATTTTCTCCTATGCACAGGAGCGGGAAGACAAGTTATGGGTTGGAACTAGGACAACAGATGGCAGCATCTAATAATGCACTGTATCTGAATATGGAGATCTATGGCGGTATCGGAGGACATTTTCCAGAAGGTGGGCATACGTTGGAGGATGCACTCTATTATTCGAGGCAGGAAAGTAAGAATCTGGGGATGATACTTACCACGTTAGTCGGTCATATGGGGCAATTGGATTATCTGTTGCCAGTCAGGGTATCAGAAGATATAAAATCAGTAGAACTTGCGGACTGGCTTGATATGATTCATCAGATTGCGGAGCAGAGTATCTATGATGTTCTGATTCTGGATATCGATGAAGGATTAAGAGATGTGTACGGGCTTCTTAGAATATGTACAGAGATTCATGTTCCGGTGGCAGAAGATGCGTCGGCGAAGGCGAAACTGTTGCAATTTGAAGAAGAACTGCATCTTCTGGGATACGATGATGTCAGACGGAAAATGGTAAAAAAGGAGTTGAAGATATGATACATTCCGAGCAGCTCCATGCCAGAATACTGGAAGAATTGGATATGACCAGGGACATAGAAGATGAAGAACTTACACAGTTGATCTATCGCGTGCTTCAGGAAGCATCGACCAGAGAATATATGTCTCTTGCAGAGAAGACTGCTCTTGGAAAGGAACTTTTTAATGCATTCCGTAAATTGGATCTTCTGCAGGAATTCCTGGAGGATGATGAGATTACGGAAGTGATGATCAACGGAACCCAGCATATATTCTATGAACGTGGCGGTCAGATATACCAGTCGGATAAACGGTTTGTATCAAAGGAGAAATTAGAGGATGTGATCCAACAGATCGTAGCAGGGTCGAACAGGCTGGTGAATGAAGCATCCCCGATTGTAGATGCAAGGCTTGCGGATGGTTCCAGGGTGAATGTGGTACTCTACCCAATCGCACTTGACGGTCCGATTGTAACGATTCGTAAATTTTCAAAAGAGGCAATTACCATGAGACAGTTGATCTTGTGGCAGTCAATTAACAATGAAGTATCGGCATTTCTTGCTACCCTGGTAGCAGCCGGATACAACATATTCATAAGTGGAGGAACCGGTTCAGGCAAGACCACTTTCTTAAATGCATTATCGCAATATATACCAAAGACAGAGAGAATTATAACGATAGAAGACAACGCAGAACTGAAGATACAGGATGTTCCGAATCTGGTGAGGCTGGAAGCAAGGAATGCCAATGTGGAAGGGACGGGAGAAGTCACGATCCGGGATCTGATTAAGTCGGCCCTGCGGATGAGGCCGGATAGAATTGTAGTGGGAGAAGTGCGTTCGGCGGAGGCGATTGATATGCTGCAAGCACTTAACACCGGGCATGACGGGAGCCTTAGCACGGGTCATGCCAATAGCCCCAGAGATATGTTAAGCAGGCTGGAAACGATGGTGCTTATGGGAATGGATCTGCCGCTTTCGGCGATACAGAGGCAGATCGCTTCCGGAATTGATATCATTGTACATCTGGGAAGATTAAGGGATAAGAGCAGAAAGGTACTGGAAATCACAGAGGTTCTGGGATATCAGAAAGGCGAGATTATTCTTCAGACTTTGTACAAATATGAGGAAACGGGAGAACGGGAAGGAAAGATCCAGGGGGAATGGAGGAAAGTCCATGAGATTACGCAGAAGCAGAAACTGCTGGCAGCAGGATATAACGAGGAAGGACTATGTATGGATATGGATTAAGGCAGCAGGGATTACTGTTATAACGGCATGGCTTTATTACCGTTCTTTTTGGGCGGTTCTTCCGTTATTTCCGATTGGTATCTGGAATTTTCTGATGATGGAACAAGAAGAAGCAAGGAAGAAAGAACTGGAATTCCAGATACAATTCAAAGAAGCAATTCAGGCAGTATCGGCCGCATTGAATACGGGATATTCGGTAGAGAATGCATTCCGTGAAGCGCAGACAGAGTTGAAGTTAATCTATCCTGCAGATGCAAGAATTTCACGAGAATTATTGGTAATTATAAGGCAGTTGAGAATGCATATATCTATAGAACAGATTTTAGAGGAATTCGCATTCAGAGTGCAAACGGAGGATGTGAGGAATTTCGTGACCGTGTTTGCGGCGGCGAAGAAAAGTGGCGGCAACATGATTGGGATTATTCAGAATACGGTAAGTCAGATTGGGGATAAGATTGATGTAAAGCGGGAGATAGATACAATACTGGCATCTAAGAGATATGAATTCAGGGTTATGTCTGCAGTGCCTTATGCCATTATCGGGTATATGTCTCTGAGTTTCCCGGAATTCATGGACAGCCTGTATGGGAATGTATTGGGAATTGGGGTGATGACGGTATGTCTGGTCATATATATGGGCGCTTACTATCTTGGTGTAAGGCTGATAAGGATCGAAGTATAAAAGTTCTTGTAGTTGCGGCATTGCTTCTGGCAGGAGTACTAATTCTCCTTATGGATTATGTTCATTCATCTATGGAGATACAGCGTGAACTTGAACGAAATGGTTATGGGGAAGGCAGCAGGACAGAAGAATTAGAGGTCGCAGTAGAAGGTAATAAAAAGAAGATTCCGGTAGAAGTGGAGATATCAGAACAGCAATATTCTTCGGAAGAAGTACAGGAATTATTCGACCGGGTGATACGGCGGATGGAGGAATACATACTCGGAGATAACGAGAGTCTTGACAGGGTAGAAAGTGATCTGAACCTTCTGGCAGAAGTACCGGATGAACCAGTGGAGATTTCTTGGGAACTGGATCGATATGATGTGATGAACATTCGCGGGGAATTACAGGAAAATGCGCTAAAAGAAACGGGAACTTTGGTTAAGTTAAGCGCAATTCTAACTTACGAAGAGGATGAAGAAGAGCAGGCATTATATCAATGTGTGGCGAATATTTATCCAAAGACCCTAAGCGAGGAAGAGAAGAATAGACAAAAGGTAAGAGAGAAGATTCAAAAACAGGAGGAGCAGGATCGAACACAGAAGAGCGTGAAATTGCCGGAATATATTCAGGGAAAGAAAGTCTCTTATTATGAGAAGATGGATAGCCGGGGAATCGTGCTGATTATCATGGCGGTATTGATTGGCATTCTTCTGTATGTTTTGAAGATGCAGAATCAGGGAAAAGAACAGAACCAAAAGAAGCAGCAGATGCTGCTGGATTATCCGGAGATTATTAATAAGATGACGTTATTCCTTGGGGCGGGGATGACGGTTAAGCGGGCATGGAAGAAGATTGTTGAAGACTATGAACATTGGAAGGAGATGTGGGGTGTTCGGTATGCATACGAGGAAATGAAAGGAGCGTGCTATGAGATGGAAAGTGGAGTGACCGAGGCAGAGAGTTATGAGAACTTTGGACGGCGTTGCAACGTTCAAGTATACATAAGATTCGGAGCGCTGCTTTCACAGAACTTAAGAAAAGGGACGAAGGGATTGACGCAATTACTGAAACTGGAATCCATTCAGGCGTTTGAGGAGAGAAAAGCAAGGGCGAAAAGAGCCGGAGAAGAGGCAGGGACGAAGTTGCTGTTACCGATGTTTTTGATGCTGGCGATCGTATTGGTGATTGTAATTGTACCGGCGTTTCTGTCAGTACAGATATGAGAAATAGCAAAACGAGCAAACAGGGATATACAAAAAAGGTGAGACAAGTAGATAAAAGAGAAAGGTAGGAATAAGTATGTGGAGAATAAGACAAGCACTTACAAATCTAAGAGAAGAAGAGGGAATAGGAGTAGTGGAGGTTATATTAATTCTAGTCGTGCTAATTGGCCTGGTTATCATATTCAAGTCGCAGTTAACCAGTCTGGTGCAAAGCATCTTCGAGAAGATTGTCAGCGAGAGTTCGGGAATCTGATATCGGTGAGAAGATACTATAAAGGAGAAGTGACGGTATATCTAAGTCTGATTTTTATCCTTCTGGTTACTTTTGTAGGAGGCGTTATGGAAAGTGCATCCATACAGATTGCGAAGAACTACAGAAGAGCGGATACGAATCGTGCGATGGAGTGTGTATTCGCAGAATATCAGAAAGAACTGTTAGAGGAATATGATATCTTTGCGTTGGAAGTAAGTTATGAGACCGGACAGTATGCAGAACAGAATCTAACGGACAGGCTAGCCTACTACGGTGCGGGAGATATGGAGCATAAAGTAGAACGAATACAATTTCTTACAGATAGAGGCTGTAGTGGATTCTATGATCAGGTGGCAATTTACATGGAGCAGAAGTACGGGATGGATGTGGTGAAAGACATGCTGGGGTTGTCTTCTGTATGGGAACAGCAAGAGGAGCGGGTGGAGAGTTATTCCAGAGAAGAGCAGGAGCAGCAGGAGAATCTGAATCATCTGCTGCGAGAGAATGAAAGTGAATTGCCGGATGAGGATAATCCGATTAACCATGTAGGTCAGTTAAAGCGTTCATCCATACTAAGTTTGGTTGTTCCTAAAGATATCGCGATATCAGAAAAGATGGTAGAGGAGCAGGAACTGCTATCTTCAAGAGAGCGGAATGAAGGCTATGGAGAGTTCTCAGATGTAGCGTCGGGTAACGGAAAACTATCAACGTTATTATTCGGAGAATATTTACTAGAACATTTTTCCGAATTCACTGATACAGAGAAGACGGGTACTTTGGATTATGAACTGGAATATATCCTGGCGGGCAAGAGCAGTGATAAGGAGAATCTGGAGGCAGTGGTGAAGCGACTGCTGCTTTTAAGATTCGTCCCTAATTATGCCTATATACAGACGGATGGAGAGATGAGGGCAGAAGCACAGGCTATGGCGCTGACTTTGTGTGCACTCCTGGCAGTTCCGGCGATTACGGAGGCAGCGGCACAGGGGATTCTATTGGCATGGGCATACGGTGAGTCTATTATGGATATCCGTTCATTGTTAAAAGGAAACAGGGTGCCGTTGGTGAAATCAAAGGAGAGTTGGCAGTTACAGTTGTCCGGTCTTCTTACTCTGGGAACAGAAGAAGATCATAATGACGGGCAGGACATCTCAGACGGACTTGCTTATCAGGAGTATCTGCGTATTTTACTGTTTCTGGGTCAAAAGAACACGATTGCCCTTCGGGCAATTGGGATGATCGAGCAGAATATGCGTAAGATTTATGGACAGCCGTATTTTCATGCAGATCAGTGTATCAACAGGATGGAGATTAAGACGACTTGCAAGTTAAGAAGAGGAATTACATATCAGTATAAGACATACTACGGTTATCAATAAGAAGAATAAAAAAGAGACGGATACAGATGCCCTTTCGGGCTTCCGAACGAAATCCAAGGAAAACAGATTATATAAAAAATAAAAAGAAAGGAGAAGGATTCGTACCATGAATAGGAAAATACTCCCCTCACAATCTATCTATTCTATCATTACCGGAAGGGCATCTGTATCCGCCTCTAAAAAAGGAAGCATAACTGTGGAGGCAGCAATGGCAGTGCCAATCTTTTTCCTGGCAGTAGTAAGTCTTTTATATCTAATGGAGATGATGGCAATCCAGACATCCATCCGATCAGGATTACAGTATGCAGGAAAACAGGCTGCAAAAGATGCTTCTGTGGTAACAGTTGTCATACCGTCTCATATAGAAAGTGATGTGATTCATGCGGTTGGACCGGAAAGACTTGAGAGGAGCATTGTAATTGGCGGAAGTGGAGGCATTAGTTGCAATCGTTCAAGAATGTCTGCGAAGACAGGGATTGGAGAACTGGTAGTGACGTATAAGGTGCGTCTGCCGATTCCGATGTTCAGGATACAGCCGATAGAGTATCAGGAGAAGATGCGAATTAAGGCATGGACTGGGTATGAGAAGGCTGGATTCGAAATGAATGATAATACAACAGTGTATATCACAGAGACAGGGCTGGTCTATCACAAGGACTATCAGTGTACCCATCTGGATCTGTCGATTCGCATGGTGGCTGCATCAGAGTTAAGTTCCTTGCGTAATGTAGGTGGCGGTAAATATTACCCGTGTGAACATTGTATGAGGAATGTAGGTGGCAGTGTATATCTTACGGATACCGGAGACCGATATCATAGTTCGTTATCCTGTAGCGGATTAAAAAGGACGATATACGCAGTTCCTTTGTCAGAAGTTATTGGAAAGGGGGCATGTTCCAGATGTGGAAGATAAGTCAGATGATATGTATGGGACTATTGGTGAGTTTATCTATTGTGGATGTTCATTTTCGTAAGATACCGATTGATATTCTAATGTTGGTGAATCTGGCGGTGGTGATATATCAATTTGCAATAGGAAAGGCGGATATCTGGCTGGCGGCAGGCGGAGCAGGGCTTGGCGTATTGTTTCTCGTATTTAGCAGAGTGACCCGCGAAAGTATGGGATATGGAGATAGTTGGGCGATTTTGATTCTTGGAATCTATCTTGGAATCTGGGATTTGATAGAAGTACTTGCAGTGGCGTTCTTTACACTTGCTATTGCTTCTATGATCTGCATGGTAAGAAAAAGAAGGTGTAGGAAATCGGTCATTCCGTTTTATCCATTTCTGACAGTTGGTTACTTATTCAGTTTGTTGGCAGGAGGGGGAAACGGGTGAGTAAGCAGGTGAGAAAACGGAGCGTTCATGGCAGCATGACGATAGAGATGTCTTTTCTTATGCCCATGATTCTCTTCCTGACTATGGGATGTATCCTGGCAGTATTTTATTATCACGATAAAAATATTCTGTCAGGAGCAGCATATGAGACTGTGGTGGTGGGAAGTACCAAAGCGAGAGAGAAGGATGGCGTAGAAGCGGGGGAATTAGAGTCTCTGCTTTCCCAGCGGGTGAGGAATAAGTGCATACTTTTTTCATATCCGCGAGTTGTAGTTACTGTAGAGGATAAAGAGATTGAGATTGTAGTAAGTGCTAAAAGGAAGTGGATGAAAGTATCCATAGTAAAAAGAGCAGCAGTAACAGAACCGGAGAGATATATACGGAATATAAGACGATTAAAAAAATAAAGAATTAGGAGAGTCAAAAAGAAAGGGAACAGGATGGAACGTAAGATTACGATCGAAGAGAAGACCCTATATCGGGAAGATTATCAGATGTGTATGTTAAAGGCGAATCATCTGGATGGAGTGTTAAAAGTAGGCGGCAGAGGTATGAATGGAAACAGTTATTATGATTATGATGTTAGCGGAAAGATATCGATGAAAGCAATGTTTGAAAGAAGTAAAATTACTTCTGAAGATATAAAAATATTTCTTTCTAATCTTAAAATAGTAATTAAAGAAGTAGAAAAATATCTACTGGATATACATTGTATTTTATTGAAACCGGAATATATCTTCTATGAAGAAGAAAAGTTTTACTTCTGTTATTATCCGCTGGCGCAGCAGGATCTGTGGGAAGAATTCCATAAGTTGACAGAATATCTGGTGAAGCAGGCAGATTATCAGGACCAGGATTGTGTCAGCATGGTATTTTTGCTTCATAAGAAGACAATGGAGGAGAATTATAGTCTGGAGAAGCTAATAGCAGAATGCCTTCAGGACAAGCCTAAAGACAGTGGGGAAGAGATGTATGAAGATATGAAAGAAAAAGAAGACAGTTATATAAAATATGATACAGCAGAACACGACTGGATTACAGAGCAGGAGTTGGGAAGTTCTATTATGCGAGAGACAGAAAACCTATGGACACCAGTAAAACGTTTCCTCACCAGGCATAAGAAACCTAAATGGGGAGATTGGGATGGTCTGCATATCGAAGAAGAGGAATTGTAGTAAGGTATGACTAGGAATCGTACAAGTTAAAACTATTTGTTAACAGCATAAATAATATGATAATATAAAGGAGAAACTATGGGTAGAAATATGGTGCCATTATTAAACGTATACATAACCGAGTGCGTAAGGTGAGGGCAAGCGAAGAAGTCGGGGTGAGATATATGCAGGCATGGGAAGAAAAGTATTATGAGAGAGAAGAGGGAAGAGAAGAACTGTTAAAAGAGTTAGCAGAAAAGAAATATGCAAAAGGGATGACAGTGAAAGAAATAGCTGACTTATTAGAAGAGGATATAGATACTATAAACAGGCTGCTGGGTCAGAGTAATAATGCAGAAGAGAATGCAGAATAATGGTTACTATCTGGAGAAAAGTATGTTATACTAGACGGGATAAATGGAAAAATATACCAGAGGTGAATCGGCAATAGATGAAAGAGTATAAAAGAAAAGCACCCTGTACCATATTATTGGCAGCAGCGAATGTTATAGTGTTTTTTGTGCTTACATTCCAGGGAATGACAGAAGATGGAAGGTTCTTATTGGCGCATGGGGCAATGTATGTTCCGCTGGTTACAGAGCAAGGAGAATTCTATCGGCTACTCACTAGTATTTTTCTTCACTTTGGATTCGAGCATCTGATGAGCAATATGGTTATGTTGGTGCTGATCGGGTGGAACCTGGAAATTGAGATTGGGAAGATTAAGTTTATCATTATATATATTTTGAGTGGTTTGGGCGGAAATGCTCTGTCTGCATGGTGTGAGATGCAGACAGGTGATTATGCTGTGTCGGCAGGAGCATCGGGTGCAATATTTGGAATTGTTGGTGCCTTGCTGTATGTAGCAATCCGTAACAAAGGGCGCATTGGAGATATTACTGGCAGAGGACTTGTATTTATGGTTGCGCTTAGTTTGTATTATGGATTTACCAGCAGTGGTGTCGATAATATGGCGCATATTGGAGGACTGGTGTCAGGATTCCTATTAAGCGTTCTTCTGTACTGGAAGCGTAATAATGAAGGAAGTGCCTTTTCCCAGGCTTGATGTTACTGTGATGGAGCCTTGATGGGCGGTAATAATGCGCCTGGCAATGGCAAGACCAAGACCGGTTCCGTTCGATTTGTGGGTAACAAATGGCTCGAAGATAGAAGGCAGGTTTTCTTCGGATATTCCGCAGCCGGTATCAGTTATTTTAATCTGAAGTATTGTGTCTTTGTTTGTAAGGCTTGCATTCAGAGTGATTGATGGATGCTTACAATCCGGGCAGGAGACAACGGCATCTCTTGCATTGCTTAAGAGGTTCAGCAGTGTCTGCCTGATTTTGATAGAGTCTATTGTGATTACCGGTAAGTTTGGTGCAATTCTGGAGGTGAATTCAATCTCAGTGTCCAGAATTGAAGATGCGAAGGACAGAGCCAGTGTTTTTAAGAAGACATCTGCATTAATATCGGACAGGGTCAGCCGCTCTCCATTATTATAGGAAGATAGTTCTTCTAACAGTTGCTTCATGTACTCGATGTCCTGATGCATGGCATCCCAGTGACGGAAGGATAAGACTTCCGGGTGTTGAGTTTCGATTAACTGTAAAGTGCTATATACAAGTGTAAGTGGATTACGAATCTCATGGCTTATGGTGCTGATCTCCATTCTTTGAGATTCGAGAAGTCTTGTGAGAAGTTCTTTTTTCTCAGGACTTTCTTCCATAATCTGTTGCAAGTTGTCGTAGTCTGTCGTTGAAAACATAGTAATTACCGCCCCTTTCTGATGTATCAGTTTAGCATCGGCGGTTAAAATAATCAATTATTATTTTTGAGGAAAGAAGGCTGATAATATGAAGGATGAAAATTGCATATTTTGTAAACTTGCTAATGGAGAGATACCGACATCTACTTTATATGAGGACGATGATTTTCGTGTAATTCTAGATGCAAGCCCGGCATCTAAGGGGCATGCACTAATTCTTCCAAAGGAGCATTATGCAAATCTCTATGAATTAGACGATGAAGTAGCAGCAAAAGTACTGGTTCTTGCTAAGAAGATGATTACAAAACTCACAGATGTTCTTGGATGTGATGGTTACAATATCGTTCAGAATAACGGAGAGGCTGCGGGACAGACGGTATTCCATTTCCATCTGCATATGATTCCAAGATATAAGGATGACAGCGTAGGACTTGGATGGAAGATGGGAGAATTAACAGAAGAGGATAAAGAGGATATCTTAAGTAAGATAAAATAGTGTTGGAAGCGAAGGATGAGTCAGTGGGAATCGAGTCAAAAGAAAATTCTATCTTCGATACAATCTATAATAGCAATTTTGAGATTGTATACAAGGTAGCCTTGAAATACTCCAGAAATCATCATGCGGCAGAAGAGATTGCACAGAATGTATTTATAAAATTATATCTGAATATTGATCATATCAACGTAGATGCTGCAAGATCTTGGTTAATTCTGACGGCGAAATATATGGCGTTGAATCTGAAAAGAGACAGAGCGCGTGAGTATCTGGTAGAAGATCTGAGCATGGAAGAAGAAACGATTCTTGCTGATTCGGGTGAAAGCCCTGAAGAGGTCTTCGTCAGAAAGATAAAACAGCGGGAATTCGTGGAGTTGAAAGAAGATATATTTGCAGCATTGTATGAGAAGAATCCGAGATGGTATGATGCGATTACGATTTCGTATGTTTTGGAAAAGCCGCAGAAGGAAGTTGCCGAAAACATGGGTGTAACTCTGGAAGTGTTACATAGTATGCTGTATAGAGCAAGAAAGTGGATAAAAGAAAATTATAAAGATGAGTATGACCACTTGCATAAAGACTAAAAACAGGTGCCGTATTGACACCTGTTTTCTATAAATCAATGTAGTGGATTATATCTGTATATGAATAGAGTTATTTGGATGTTACAGATTCAATCAGATCAATAATAGTATCGATTGAATTCTGCTGTGGAGACTGCTTCATAGCATCTATGTATGTCTCGCGGTTTTCATACAGGTGGGTAATGGAATCAAGAAGGACTTCTTTGGTTAGTTCTTCCTCTTCCAGAACAATGCTGTATCCCTGGCGTTCAAAAGAACGGGCATTCAGAATCTGGTCGCCGCGGCTTGCGTTAGCGGAAAGTGGAATCAGGAGATTCGGTTTGTGCAGGGCAAGCAGTTCGCAGATGGCATTTGCTCCGGCTCGTGAGATTACGATATCGGTTAATGCAAAGAGATCTTTTAGTTCTTCTTTAATATATTCAAACTGAGCGTAGCCTTCAAGACCTTTTAATGAGTCGTCAACCTTTCCTTTTCCGCAAAGGTGTACGACTTGGAATGTCTTAAGTAGTTCTGGAAGAATACCGCGTACTGCATCATTGACTGCTACGGAGCCAAGACTTCCGCCGACAACCATGATTACCGGCTTGTCGGATGTGAATCCGAGGAATTCCTTTGCCTTGTATTTATCGCCGGATAACAGTTCCTGACGAATCGGAGAACCTGTTAGAACAGCTTTTCCATCCGGAAGGTGTTCCAAAGTCTCTGGGAAGTTACAGCATACTTTGGTTGCTGAAGGCAGGGATAATTTGTTTGCAAGACCAGGTGTCATATCAGATTCATGAATAATCGTTGGTACATGGCGGCTCTTTCCAGCAAGTACAACAGGAACAGATACAAAACCGCCTTTGGAAAAGATAACATCCGGTTTCAATATTTTTACCAGTTTCTTGGCTTCGCCCAGACCTTTGATTACTCGGAAAGGATCGGTGAAGTTCTGGACACTGAAGTAACGGCGTAATTTACCAGAAGAGATTCCGTGATAAGGAATGCCGAATTGTTCAATCAGTTCCTTCTCAATGCCGTTATAAGAGCCGATATAATGAATATCATATTGTAATTCTTTGAGCCGTGGCAAGAGGGCAATGTTAGGTGTTACATGACCTGCGGTGCCGCCACCAGTTAGGATAATGCGTTTCATAATGACCTCCCAATCGTGATAATATGTATAAATATGTTCGTACGATATACGTTATAACTATATTATACGTTTAGCGGGGATTTGGTCAAGAGAAAGAAAAAGATTTCGAGAGGGCTTAATGGTGAATGTTCACGCTTCAACCAGTGGACGCCGTTCTGAGAGGAAATATGTTCCACGCAAACGGGGCAACATTCCGGTGAACTAACTGTTAACTGCGACTATAAGACATTCGGGAGAACCCTCATGTCTAAGTCTTCGTAAACAGTGGATTTCACCGCCATTAAGAACGCCCCTGAATTGCTTGCTTAGGAACACATTTCCTCTCAGAACTACTGCTTACTGGCTATAGTGTGAAGCATAGGAGAGAAAGCGTTGTAGAGAGTGTTGGCTGTTAGTTGAATGTTAGGTAGTATTTAATTAATAAGAGGTATAGATATGAAGGAAAAGAAGGATCAACTGGAAGAAATCGTAAAAAGTGAATATGACAGGATGGCCCGGGAAGAAGAGGTTGAGATTCAGAATGATGGGGATATCTGTGTGCCGGAGGGGATGCAGGATGCTATACGTGAGCGGATTGAAAACCGGATTGGAGAAATGAAGAGAGAAAAGTCATATTCTGGATTGTCTGAGGAAGATCGCAGAGCGTTGGAACTGGGGAGAAAGATGCTGGCGGAAGAGGAAAAAGGAGAAAATACGGGTAAGGTTGTGCGGAAGAGGAAGCCGCTTAAGATTTATATTGGGTTGGTAGCGGTGTTGGTGATTGTGCTGGGGATGGGGATAACTAGCGTGGGTGGACCGGAGAAAATCGTGAAGATGGTAAAACAGGCGGTTGGAAATAGAGAAGTTGAGAAAATAAACTCTAGTGAAGATAATTGGGTGATTGTGGAAGAAAATGAAGAAGAGGCGTATCAAACAATAAGTGAAGAATTTGGAATAGAACCTGTAAAAATTATTCATGGAGTCGTAGATATAGAGTTTCAAAGTTTAAATTTAGATAAAGAACTTCAAATTGGAGAGGTGACTTATACACACGATGGGGAAAATATAGTTTATTTAATTAATGCATCGTATTTAAATTCATCATGGGGAATAGATGTTGAAGATGAAAAAGTCGCTCAACATGAAATTAAAAATGGGAAATGCATGATAACGGTTAAGGAGTATAAAATAAAAGATTCATCAACAGAGAGATATTCAGCAAGTTTTGAATATCAAGGATTGGAATATTTTTTAATGGGAACTATGAAAAAAGAAGAATTTTATAATATTATAAATAGTTTGCATTTTGTTAGGTAAATTGCGTCAGTTTTTGAAGAATTATGTGTTTATATATATGAGGGTAAAAGGAAGGATAGGAGGTGTTAAAGTAGAGTGAGAATAAAAATGACATCTGTATGTTGCACATTAATGCTGTTAATGAGCATGCTACTTATATCAGCAAAAGATGTACAGGCGGCATCAGATGATCCGATTTTAGACGGTTCATATTTAACGTATGATGAGGAGTCTATTGGTTATGATACAAAAATAACAAGAGGAGAAGATCTGCTTACTGGCTATTCAAAGTGTGTTCGTTTAGGACCCGGGAGACTTTATGCAGGTGGAACCACAATTGCTGCACACACCGTAGAAAATGTGCAAATATCTGTTATTGTTGAGAGAGCACAAAAAGGTGATGACTCATGGTCGGGTTATGATAATTGGCATGCGGAAAATTCTGATACCGATAGAGTAGGATCAAATCGAGCTTTAGCTGTGGAAGGCGGTTATTATTATCGAGTTCGTTGCACACATTCAGCGAATTCTGATATGAGTAGTTCATTTACTGATGGAGTCTATATAGAAGAACCATAAAATCAAAGTCCAAAGTATAAGAGAAAAAGAAGAAAATAATTAAAATAACAAAAACATAACAAAAAATTAAAAACAAAAAGCAATCAGAGTAAATTTTATTAAAAAACAAAACAAAAAACCGTAATTCAAAGAGAAAAAGTAAAAACCGGTTGGGGAGATTGTGGGAGGTGCCGTCCGCGGTGCATAAGTAGAAACTATTAATTTAATTTCGACCTTACATTGAGAAACCGTAGACCCACGAAACGGGTTAAAGTCGTCGTAGACGGCACTTCCCACAATCTCTCCAGCCACAAAAGAGAACGTAAAAGAGAACAGAGAAGGATACGAGGCACATGCTACGCTTCGTATCCTTTTCGTTTTCAAGGTTCAAGAATCGATTACTCTGCAATGGCTTTTTTCAATGCCTGTGCTAACTGATCCGGGCAGGATGTTGATTTAAAGCCACAGGTGATGCCCTCTATGCGGGAGATGGCATCATGTACATTCATTCCTTTCACCAGGCTTGCGATTCCCTGAGTGTTTCCGGCGCATCCGCCAACGAATTCTACATTTTTTATTATATCTCCGTCCACATCAACTCTGATCAGTTGTGAACAGACACCAGATGGTTTATAATCCATGTGTATAGCCTCCTTTGTACATAA
>NZ_JBNPMC010000028.1:0-47754 GCF_050313795.1 Bariatricus sp. SGI.154 | reverse complement strand
CTTAAATAGCCCTAGTATACTCTTTCAACCACTCTTTCTGCTCATCATCCAGATGTGGAGCCACAATCTCATACACTTTCGCATGATATGCATTCAACTGATCCTTATCTTCCTGTTTCATCATATCAGGATTAATCGCATCCAGATCGATCGGAACATAAGTGATTGGCTCAAAGTATAGGAACTGTCCGTATTCGGTCTTCTGTCCCTTTCTTACCACCATTTCGTTTTCAGTACGGATACCGTGAGAGCCTTCAATATAGATACCAGGTTCATTCGTAATTACCATGCCCGGCTCCAATGGAGACTTCTCTTTCTCGCGGATTGCACAGCGGAATCCGGCAGGTGCCTCGTGAATGTTCATCAGGTATCCAACACCATGTCCGGTACCGTGGTTGAAGTTAAGACCGCGTTCCCATGCAGGGATTCTTGCCAGAACATCCAGGTTATAGCCGCAGGTACCATAGAGGAAGACTGCACGTGCCAGATGCAGATTGCACAGAAGTACGGTTGTAAAATCATCTTTCATTCGGTTGGTGAGTTTGCCGAATGCGAAGGTTCTTGTGATGTCTGTTGAACCCTCCATATATCCGCCGCCTGTATCGGTAAGGAATAAGCCGTCGGTTACAACTGGGATATTCGTTTCAGGAGTAGCAGCGTAGTGAACGATAGCGCCGTGTTCTCCAGAGCCACAGATAGGCTCGAAACTCTGCCACAGGTAGCCTTCCTGCTCTTTGCGGAATTCTTCCAGTTTTTCTGCTGCGCTGATCTCGGTGATCTCGATTTTCCCAACATTCTTCTTCAGCCAGTACATGAACTTGGTCATAGCAACACCATCTTTGATGTGAGCATTGATAATATTTTTCAATTCCACGTCATTCTTCATTGCTTTCATAAGAACTTCCGGGTTCATCTGTTCGATTACGGTTGCTCCGGAAGGAATGTTGTTGTAGATTGCATAGTTCAGTCTGGATGGGTCTACCAATACTTTGTCTTCAGCCTTTAATGCTTTGATATCTTCGTAGATTGCATTGTATGGATGGATAGAGATATTATCTTTTGCAAGATTCTCCTTCATCTCCGGTGTCAGTTTGCGTTCGTCTACGTAGAGTTTCATGTCATCCATGGTGATGATCGCATAGGACAGAAGCAGCGGAAAATACTCGATATCGTCACCGCGAAGGTTGATGGTCCAGCAGATATCGTCCAAAGCAGCCAGTACATGAACATTGGCACCAGCCTCTTTCATCGCCTCACGGATGCGGGAAAGTTTGCTTGTAGTGCTTTCTCCGGTATATTCTTCCCCAAGTGCGAATGCCGGTTTTTCAGATAGTGCCGGTCTGTCTTCCCAGATCTTGTCAATCAGATCTTCGGAGTAGTTGATCTTTCCGTTTTTTGGAGCAAGTGCAGCTTCCAGAGCCTGACCTTCGCCCATTGCAACAACTCGTCCATCGAATCCGAGTGTGCCGCCTTCAGGAATCACCTTAGCGATATAATCTTCCAGAGCAGGAACGCCTGGCTCACCCATTTTGAAAAGTGTAACACCGCTTCCGTCAAGCTGCTGGGCAGCCTGGATAAAATATCTTCCGTCTGTCCAAAGTCCAGCCTCTGTCTTTGTGATTACAGCAGATCCGGCAGATCCGGTGAATCCGGTAATAAATGCTCTTGCTTTAAAATGTTCTCCCACGTATTCACTCTGATGATTGTCATCTGTTGGAATCAGATATACATCATAACCCTTTTCTTCCATTAAGGAACGAAGGGCAGAGATTCTTTCTGGTACTGTCATGTAGAAAACCTCCCTTATATAGTTAATTATTTCTAATGAATTATTCTACCATATATATTTGCAAATTAACAGGAATAATTATATAATTATTCAAGGCGTAAAGGAGAGAAATGATTGAAAACGATAGTAATGATTATTCTGATTCTGCTCGTATTGATGATAGGAGAGAATCTCCGCGAACTACATTATTTTCAAGTGACAACCTATCAGATAAAGTCCGGAAAATTAAAGGAACTTAAGAAAACAAGGAAAATCGTGTTCTTAAGTGATCTTCATAATTGTTCTTATGGAAAGGATAATGAAGAATTGCTTGCGGCAATTATGAGAGAACATCCCAATATGATACTGATCGGCGGAGATATGCTTGTGAGGGCTGATGGATGTTCTTACGAGCAGACCTTAAAGTTCCTTTCGAAACTTCCGGAAATCTGTGAGGTATACTGTGCTAACGGCAATCATGAACAGAAGTTAAAGGAATATCCTGAGGAATATGAACAGTCTTACGAAGATTACAAACGCAGGCTTGTGGCGGCAGGGATTCATCTTCTGGAGAATGAGTCGGCAGAAGTCTGCTGGGATGATATTAGAATCAAGATAACGGGCTTAGAGATTCCGCTGTCAGGATATGAACGTTTTCGGGCGAGACGAGTAGAGCAGGAGGAGGTAGAAGAACGGATCGGTCTGTCAGATTCTGCCTATCAGATTCTTCTGGCGCATCATCCGGCATATATGGAAGCGTACAAAGCATGGGGGGCAGACTTGATTCTGTCAGGGCATTATCATGGGGGAGTCGCACAGATTCCGGGAATTGGAGGCGTAATTGCTCCGGACTTCCGATTATTTCCGAGATACTCGGGAGGGCTATACGAAGAAAACGATGCTGCAATCGTAGTAAGTAAGGGACTTGGAACTCATTCAGTGCCTGTCCGTCTTTTTAATCCGGCAGAGTTGATTGTATTGGAATTTGGTGAGAGCTAGGCAATGTATTGCCAATGCCCATAGTTCAGTTAGAAAATAGCGAATAAAATATGCCAGAGTTTTAGATTTATACGGAATAGAACTTGTGAAAACAGGAAGATTCTTGTATAATAATACAATTGCGGCAATTAGTACATTGAAAAACAGACAAGTGAAAATGTCAGTGATAGATTGGATAATGTACTGTATTAGGTAATGGGGAGAGACTTATGGGAATTCCGGTAAAACTGCAGGTCTTCGAAGGACCGCTGGATCTGCTTCTGCATTTGATCGATAAGAATAAGATTGATATCTATGATATCCCAATCGTAGAGATCACGAATCAATATATGGATTATATCAAAGCCATGGAAAAAGAAGATCTGAATGTCATGAGCGAGTTTCTGGTTATGGCGGCGACACTGCTTGACATTAAGTGCAGAATGCTTCTTCCGAAAGAAGTAAATGAAGAAGGAGAGGAAGAGGATCCGAGACAGGAACTGGTAGAACAGTTATTGGAATATAAGATGTATAAATACATGTCCTATGAATTGAGGGACAGACAGGTAGAGGGAGAGCAGGTGATGTACAAGGAGCCTACGATTCCGACGGAAGTATTAGAATATGTAGAACCGGTAGATCTGGATGCCTTGCTTGGAGATGTTACGCTTGCGCAATTGAACCGTATTTTTCGGGATGTGATGAAGAAGCAGGTGGATAAGATTGATCCTGTCCGCAGCAAATTTGGCAAGATTGAGAAGGAAGAGGTGACGCTTCCTGACAAACTCCAGTATGTTACAGAGTATGCAGAAAACCATAAGAAGTTTGGATTCCGGGAATTGCTGGAGAAACAGTGTTCCAAGACGCAGGTTGTGGTGACGTTTCTTGCAATTCTGCAGTTGATGAAGGAAGGAATTATCCTGATTGAGCAGGAGCAGCCCTTTGATGAGATTATGATAACGTCCAGGATAAATGGTCGGGGATAGAACTTAAGGATGAACTTGAGGATGGAAAGGTAGTATGGAAAGCGTGGAGATTAGTAAATTAGAAGGAATTATAGAAGCGGTTCTCTTCACGATGGGAGAATCTGTTGAACTGAATAAGATTGCTTCCGCGATTGAACATGATGAGGATACCACCCGGAAGATTATACATAGAATGATGGATAAATATCAGGCAGAGGACAGGGGGGTACGCATTATTGAACTGGAGGATGCATTTCAGATGTGTACGAAGAAGGAGATGTATGAGTACCTGATCCGTGTGGCAAAGCAGCCGAAGAAATATGTGCTGACGGATGTCCTGCTGGAGACGTTGTCGATTATTGCCTATAAGCAGCCGGTTACAAAACTGGAGATTGAAAAGATTCGGGGTGTGAAGTCAGACCATGCCGTGAATAAACTGGTGGAATACAATCTGGTGTGCGAGCGGGGACGTCTGGAAGCACCGGGCAAGCCGATTCTGTTCGGGACGACAGAGGAGTTCCTGCGAAGATTCAGTGTCCAGTCGGTAGACGACCTTCCGAGCCTGAATCCGGAGCAGGTGGAGAGTTTTAAGGAAGAGGCAGAAGAAGAGATTCAGTTGAAACTGGATATCTAGGATTCATTTATTTGGAATAGGAGAATATGTCCCCACATATATTGCAATAACATGGTGATGTATGGTGCGGCGGATGAAAAAGAAAATATTATTGTGCAGTCTTTTGATATGTGTTCTGCTTATGCAGTTTGGTGATGTCCAGGCAGAAGCAGAAGAAGGCGGGGACGAGCCGGAGCAGTTATACGCCCAGTCAGCAGTGCTAATGGATGCTGATAGTGGGCGTGTTTTATTTGGCAAGGAAGAAGAGATAATCAGACCTATGGCAAGCACGACGAAGATTATGACTTGCATACTTGCGTTGGAAAATATGCAGGAAGGGCAGGTAGTGACTGCCTCCGGGTATGCTGCCGGACAGCCGAAAGTAAGGCTTGGCGTTCAGGATCAGGAGGAGTATTATCTGAAAGATCTTCTATATTCCCTGATGCTAGAATCCCATAATGACAGTGCGGTAGTGATAGCGGAAGGGCTTGTAGGTTCGGTAGAAGGATTCGCGGATATGATGAATCAAAAAGCGAAAGAACTTGGATGTAATAATACATATTTTATCACACCGAATGGATTGGATGAAAGTGATGATAGGGGCGTTCATTCTACAACAGCCAGGGATCTGGCAGCCATTATGCGGTACTGTATTACACAGTCGCCTTGTAAAGAGGAATTCCTGGAGATTACAAGGACGAAGACGTATTCATTTTCTAATGTAGAGGGGAGCCGGCAATTTTCCTGTAATAACCACAACGCATTTCTGGATATGATGGATGGAGCGCTGACGGGGAAGACCGGATTTACTGCAGATGCAGGATATTGCTATGTAGGTGCGCTTCAGAGGGATGGCAGGACATTCATTGTTGCTCTTCTTGCCTGTGGGTGGCCGAACAATAAAGGGTATAAGTGGGTAGATACCAGGAAATTAATGGAGTATGGGATTGCGAATTATGCATACCGGGACGTCTGGGAGGATGTGGACCTGCCGGATGTGAACGTGATAAGCGGAGTAGAAGAAAATAACCCATATGAACGCGAGATACAGATTCCGGTACATGTTGAGGAGAAAGATGAGATTCCTGTTCTTCTTAGGGAAGATGAAGATGTTGTGATCAAGACTGAGGTGGAGGATTCGTTGGAGGCACCGGTGAAGGTAGGCGAAAAGATTGGAAGTATCCGCTATTTTCTGGATGGTAAGGAGATTGCAGCTTATGATGTTGTGACAGACAAAAAGGTAAAACAGCGGGATATGGAATGGTGCTTGAGATGGATTATGAAGGATGCGCTTTTGTAAGTTATGTGTGAATTGTTCGGATATACGGTCAGAATTGCTGTCAGGAATTCTCGGAGACCAACTGTACATCAAAACTGGTTTGCGGTATAATGAACTGCGAGAAATTAGTGTTTTTGGAGAAGATACCGTATAAAGGAGACATGAAACCGTATGGAGATCAGTAAGTTAAAAGAAAATGCAGTGCATGGAACGACAGAATTTCCGCTGGCTGTCTATAAGTGGGAAGGCGTAGGGAGTTATTCGGTTCCTTTGCATTGGCATAAGGAGACGGAGGTTATCAGTCTGGAATCAGGTACGTTCCGTCTGTCCGTCAATATGAAGGAATTGGTAGTTACTGCCCCGGCATTGATCTTCGTAGGCTCAGAAGAGATCCATTCAATCTGGCTGGAAGAAGGCGGCAGGGAACAGGCGGTTGTATTCGATGTAAATATGCTTAGTTTTGAGTATTATGACGGCGTCCAGCACAAAATGATCCGGCCGCTGGTGGATAAGAAGATCCGCCTGCCCCTCATCATAGATGAAAAAAATTCATTCTGGAATGAGTTGAGTCAGATCTATAGAAGAATCTATGAAAATGCTGTGAAAAAGGATTTGAGTGCCTATCTTAAGGTAAAAGCAGAACTGTATCATATGCTGGCATGTCTGTATGAGAACGGCTGCCTTGAGAATGTGAAAGATGAACAGGCATCAGATTCCTATAAGATCGATACTATGAAACGGGTGCTTACTTTTATCCATGATAATTACGGAAGAAAGATACAGATTGATGAGATCGCAGCGGTGGCAGGGATGAATGCCCAGTATTTCTGCCGTTATTTTAAGAGAACGACAGGAAAGACGGTTACGGAGTATATTAATGAGATTCGGATTAATCGGGCTACCCAGGAACTTTTGGAGACAGATGACAAGATTATAGAGATTGCCATGCGGTGCGGATATGACAATATGGGATATTTTATCCGCCGTTTCTTCCAACTGAAGCAGATGACACCATCGGAGTATCGGAAAAAGTCAAAATAGTGTAATTATTTCTCAATATAAGAGAAGCAATACGAGAGGAAGGTATGTACAATGTAATCAGAGTATTACAGCAGTTGGAGGTTACAGCTATGAATAGAAAATGGTGGCATGAAAAAGTAGCATATCAGATCTATCCAAAGAGTTTCATGGATAGCAATGGTGACGGAATCGGAGATCTGAAAGGAGTGATCCGGAAACTGGATTATCTGAAAGAACTGGGGATTGATCTGATCTGGCTTTCTCCAATCTATCAGTCTCCTTTTATAGATCAGGGATATGATATCTCAGACTATTATAAGATTGCCGAGGAGTTCGGCACGATGGAGGAATTCGATCTGCTGCTTAAAGAGGCGAAGGAGCGGGGCATTCAGATTGTGATGGATCTTGTGATCAATCATTGTTCCAGCGATCATGTGTGGTTCAAGAAAGCGTTGGCAGATCCGGAAGGCGAGTATGCGGATTATTTTTATTTTGTGAAGGGTAAGAATGGAAATCCGCCAAGCAATTATCGTTCTTACTTTGGCGGAAGTACCTGGGAACCAGTGCCGGGCACGGATAAATATTATCTTCATTTGTTTGCCAAAGAACAGCCGGATCTTAACTGGGAGAATCCGAAGGTAAGAGAAGAACTGTTTGGCATGGTGAATTGGTGGCTGGATAAGGGAATCGCAGGTTTCCGTATCGATGCGATTATTAATATCAAGAAGGATCTTGCTTTTCCTGATTTTGAACCGGATGGACCGGATGGAATGTGCCGTGCGACCAGAATGGTAGAAGAGGTAGAGGGAATCGGAGAACTTCTGGGAGAATTGAAACGGGAGACTTTCGCGAAGCATGATGCGTTTACGGTTGGCGAGGTCTTCAATATGAAGGATGGAGAACTGGAAGAGTTTGTCGGTGATGATGGATATTTCTCGACGATGTTCGATTTCGCGCCTCATGTTCAGACGAGCGGTGAGCATGGATGGTATGATACCGGGGATGTAGACTTCCTGACATGGAAGAGGGCGATTATCAATTCGCAGCTGGAGTGTCAAGGCAAGGCATATCTGGCAAATATTATTGAGAATCATGACGAGCCAAGAGGAGCAAGCAGATATCTTCCTGAATATGCAAGGACTCCTGACGGAACTAAGATGCTTGGAACGGTCAGCGTACTTCTTAGAGGAATTCCATTTATCTATCAGGGACAGGAAATCGGGATGCAGAATTGCCGGAGAGAAGATATCAATGATTATGATGATATTGATACCTATAATCAGTTCCATCTTGCACTGGAAACAGGGCTTACGAAAGAACAGGCATTGGAGGTATGTTATAAGTACAGTAGGGATAACGCAAGAACCCCGATGCAGTGGGATACTACAGAAAATGCAGGATTCACGAAAGGAACTCCGTGGCTTAGCGTGAATGAGAATTATCGGAAGATCAATGTGGCTGTCCAGGATAAGGATGAGGATTCGGTTTTGAATTATTATCGGAGATTGATCCGGCTTCGCAAGAGTGAGGAGTGGAAAGAAGTATTCGTATATGGGGAGTTCGTTCCGATGTATGAAGAAGATGAGAAGATCTTTGCATATGAGAGACGGACGGAAGAGAAGAGCGCAATTGTATTTGCGAACTTTGGACAGGAAGCGGTGACGGTGGAACTCAAGGAGAAGGTTAAGGAAGTGTTGCTTTCGAATAAGAATAGAAGCGTAGAGAAAGGAATAGACAGGATTTCTTTGGAAGCGTGCGAAGTTATTGTGGTGAGTGTGTAGAGGAAGACCCTGCTGGTTTTATCGGCAGGGTTTTTCAGGTATTGGTTGACGGATATCAGAAAGTGTGATATTTTGAAATCAGATAGTCTTGAGGGAGTCTATTTTCTATTTTAGGTAATCTATACAAGTCTGTAGGATGTTCCAGGGATTTTAGGAATGAGTATACGAGTACATAAAGTATATGTATCTATACAAACTGGTAAGTTTTTTCATAGGTTTAAAAAAATTGTGTTGACATTTATGGGTAAGTATAATAGTATATTAACCAGGTAACGAACATTCGTTCGTGTTTTAAAAGGAGATTAGATTATGGCAAGTGAAGATAAGAAGAAAGCATTAGATGCCGCGATAGCGAAGTTAGAGAAAGATTATGGAAAAGGAACGGTCATGAAGTTAGGCGATCCATCAGCGCAGGTGGCAGTAGAGACAATTCCGACAGGCTCTTTAAGCCTTGATCTTGCACTGGGACTTGGCGGTGTTCCAAGAGGACGTGTTGTTGAGATCTATGGACCAGAGTCCAGTGGTAAGACAACGGTTGCATTACATATGATTTCAGAAGTACAGAAGAGGGGTGGAATTGCAGGATTTATTGATGCAGAGCATGCATTGGACCCTGCATATGCGAAGAATATAGGTGTTGATATTGATGAATTATATATCTCTCAGCCGGACAGTGGCGATCAGGCGCTTGAGATTACTGAGACGATGGTTCGCTCCGGTGCTATGGATATTATTGTAGTAGACTCTGTTGCGGCGCTGGTGCCAAAGCAGGAGATTGAGGGAGACATGGGAGACAGCCATGTGGGTCTTCAGGCAAGATTGATGTCACAGGCGCTTCGTAAACTGACTCCGGTAATCAGCAAGTCTAACTGCGTGGTAATCTTCATCAACCAGTTGCGTGAGAAGGTAGGCGTTATGTTCGGCAACCCGGAGACTACAACCGGAGGTCGTGCGCTTAAGTTCTATGCTTCTATCCGTATGGATGTCAGAAGAATCGAGACATTGAAGCAGAGTGGCGAGATGGTAGGTAACAGAACCCGTGTGAAGGTTGTAAAGAATAAGATTGCGCCTCCGTTTAAAGAGGCAGAGTTCGATATCATGTTTGGTAAGGGAATCTCCAAGGAAGGTGATATTCTGGATCTTGCGGTCAGCATTGATCTGGTGAGCAAGAGCGGTGCATGGTTTGCTTACAATGGGGATAAGATTGGGCAGGGACGCGAGAATGCTAAGATCTATCTGAAAGAGCATCCAGAGATTATGGACGAATTGGAGAAAAAGATTCGTGCACATTATAATATTGGCGGGGATGGGTCAAAAGCAGAAGATAAGGCAGATGCCAAGATGGAGAATAAGAAAGCAGGCACTAGCACGAGAAAGACAAAAGAGGAAGAATAAGAATGACAGTCACAAGACTTGAACCAGTGACAAAGACAAAGTATAAGGTGTATTTAGACGGACAGTTCGCTTTTATCCTATATAAGGGCGAACTGTCTCGCTATCATATTGCGGTGGATGGCGAATTGAATGAAGAAGCATATCAGTCCATACGTACAGAGGTTGTACTGAAGCGGGCGAAGTTAAGGGCAATGCATCTTTTAAGTGATATGGGAAGAACAGAATCCCAACTTCGTACAAAATTAGAACAGGGAGGCTATGCTTCCGATATTGTAGAGGCAGCGATTGCTTACGTCAAGTCTTTTGGGTATGTGAACGATATGGAATATGCCTGTAGTTTTATTGAGAGCCGTAAGGATAAAAAAAGCCGAAAAGAAATCTATGCTGCACTTTGTCAGAAAGGAATTACAAAAGAAGAGATAGAAAAAGCATTTGAAGAATGCTATGAAAGTGATGATTCCAGGGCCGCAATTGAAGCAATTATCAGAAAAAAGAAGTTCGATCCGGAGACCGCAGATTATGCAGAAAGGCAGAAAATCGCGGGGTATCTGATGCGTAAAGGATTCCGCTATGAGGACGTACGTCAAGTGATACAAGTTTCTGAGTGGAATGCTTGACATATTTGTGAAAACAGTATAAAATTTAAGTGTTGTATTTGTACAATGAAAACTAAATAAGGAGGTGCTCCTGTGCCGAATGGAATATTAATTGCTGTGGCAATTGTGTTGATCGTGGCAGCGGCAGTTGTCAGTCATTTCTTGACAGTTTCTAATCTGAAGAAGAATGCAGATTCTAAGATTGGAAATGCGGAAAGCAAAGCAAGGAAAATCATTGACGATGCAGTGAAGACGGCTGAGGCAAAAAAGAAGGAGTCTCTCTTGGAAATTAAAGAAGAGTCTATTAAGAACAAGAATGAACTTGAGAAAGAGACTAAGGAACGTAGAGCGGAGTTACAACGTTATGAGAAGCGCGTTCTTTCCAAAGAAGAGGCACTCGATAAGAAGGCGGATGCGATTGAAAAGCGTGAGGCAGGATTTACAGCAAAAGAAGAACAGCTGAGACAGCGCGAAGCGAAAGTAGAAGAGCTGAGTCAGCAGAGAGTACAGGAACTAGAAAGAATCTCAGGACTAACCTCCGAACAAGCAAAAGAATATTTGTTAAAAACTGTTGAAGAAGATGTAAAGCATGACACTGCCAAGATGATTAAGGAATTAGAAGCGCAGGCGAAGGAAGAAGCAGATAAGAAAGCGAAAGAATATGTCGTTACTGCGATCCAGAGATGTGCGGCAGATCATGTTGCGGAAACTACAATTTCGGTTGTACAGCTTCCGAGTGACGAAATGAAAGGAAGAATTATTGGACGTGAAGGTCGTAATATCCGTACATTAGAGACGATGACGGGCGTTGAACTTATCATTGACGATACTCCGGAAGCGGTTGTATTATCAGGATTTGATCCAATAAGAAGAGAAGTCGCAAGGATTGCGCTTGAGAAGTTGATTGTTGACGGACGAATTCATCCGGCAAGAATTGAGGAGATGGTAGAAAAGGCGCAAAAAGAAGTAGAGGCTATGATTCGTGAAGAAGGAGAGGCAGCGGCTCTTGAAGTAGGAGTTCATGGAATTCATCCAGAACTTATTAAGCTTCTTGGTCGTATGAAGTTCAGAACCAGTTACGGACAGAATGCATTGAAGCATTCTATAGAAGTAGCACAATTGGCTGGACTTTTAGCAGGCGAGATTGGCTTGGATGTCAGAATCGCTAAGCGTGCAGGTCTTTTACACGATGTCGGCAAATCTATAGATCATGATGTGGAAGGTTCCCATATTCAGATCGGTGTGGATCTTTGTAGAAAATACAAGGAGTCTGCAACGGTTATTAATGCGGTTGAAGCCCATCATGGCGATGTAGAGCCGGAAAGTCTGATTGCATGTGTGGTACAGGCGGCTGATACGATATCAGCGGCAAGACCAGGTGCAAGAAGAGAAACATTAGAAACATATACAAACAGGTTAAAACAATTAGAAGATATCACCAACCAGTTTAAGGGTGTTGATAAGTCTTTTGCAATTCAAGCAGGTAGAGAGATTCGTGTTATGGTAGTTCCAGAGCAAGTATCTGACGCAGACATGGTATTGATGGCTAGAGATATTGCTAAGCAGATTGAGTATGAATTAGAATATCCTGGACAGATTAAGGTCAATGTAATCCGTGAATCACGAGTTACAGACTATGCCAAGTAGAAGATAAATGGGAAGAAAGGATCAGTTGTTAGTGGCTGATCCTTTTTATATAATTCGGAGGAATATAATGATGAGTGATGAAGTAAAACGTACAGGAAGAGAACTGGTATATGAGGGCGCAATATTAAAAGTATATAAGGACCACATGGAATTTGCCAATGGTAATACGGCTGACTGGGATTATATCCATCATGACGGAGCGGCGGCTGTTGTTCCGGTTCTGGATGATGGAAGGATATTAATGGTATCCCAGTACCGGAATGCGTTGGAACGATATACGTTGGAAATCCCGGCGGGCAAATTGGATGATCCGAATGAACCGGGTCTTGAGTGTTCCAGAAGAGAATTGGAAGAAGAGACCGGTTATAAGTCGGAGAATCTGGAATGGCTGATCACGCTTCGAACTACGGTGGCATTCTGCAATGAGAAGATTGAAATCTATGTGGCAAAGGATCTGATTCCAACGCACCAACATCTGGACGAAGATGAGTATGTAGATGTGAAAGCCTATACTCTTGCAGAATTAAAAGAGATGATTTTTACAGGAAAGATAGAGGATTCGAAGACTGTTGCCGCGATTCTGGCATACGAGTCAAAATATTTGCAGTAAAGAGAATATAATCCGTTCCTCGGCATATAATGAAGTATCTTGGCAAAGGGAGGAACATCTGTGAAGATACGAGAGAGCCGGAAGTTTTTAGTCTTGTTTTGCATGGTGGGATTTTTCCTTGGAATCATGTATGCGAATCTCATGTCGAAAGACTATATTACAAGCATGGGGATTTTTAATGATTTTTTTCTGAATCAGTATAGTCAGACAGAGATTGATGTGGTGGAGTATATCTGGTATGTGGCAAAGATCAGAATTACGCCGGTCATACTGGCTGGGGCACTTGGCTGTACGAAACTACGGAAAGTGGTTGTGGCAGTTATTCTGCTATGGACAGGCTTTTCAGGCGGGATGCTTATGACATCCGCAGTCTTGAAAATGGGGCTTAAAGGGCTGATTCTCTGTTTGGTTGCATTAATGCCACATTTTGTATTCTACATAGCAGGTTATATGATTCTCTTGTGGTATTTTTTTACATATCCGAAAGCAAGATGGAATCTGTCGAAGACGGTGAGCATGGTGCTGTTTATCGCAGTGGGGATCTTGCTGGAGTGCTATGTGAATCCGGTTCTGATGCAGATGTTTCTGGGGACGCTTTAAATGAATTTAATGTAGAAAGTGGAGTGTTGGGAGGTGTACGGTGCAAGGGCGGGGATGCGTGTGGAATGGTATCGGTGGGATAACATATTGGAAGCGTAGGGGAATACAGAAACCTCCTGTTTATTTCACGAATATAAATTCGTTCCATTCCCAATCTGTTATCCATCCGATACCCTTCCTCCCACATCCTCGCCAGGAATCCTCCTCGTTCGTGAAGAGTTACACATAAGAATGTCAGGCAGAGAGGGGCAGTATGGGCGTTCATATGCGTAGAAGAGCCGTACAAGCCGTTGGTGAAAAAGAGGTCTGAAATTAGGAGGACTTCTGTACTACCAGTACAGAAGTTCAGACTATCGTGGACGGAAAATCATCAAGATTTTGCGTCCGCTATAGTCGATGCCTAATTTCAGACCTCTTTTGAACCTACGGATTGTAGGCGATTGGAGTCGGATATGAACGCCCATACCGCTCCTCTCTGCCGTACACTTCACATATACTCTTCAAGAACAAAATTCCCACCTAAGGCGCCACCTTCCCTAAGTAAAACTGCAAATATAATAAGCAAAAGAGAAAGATACACACCTGGCTTGCCAGCAGTCCCCACAAATACCCCTGAATCCCGAATACAGGTATCATCACAAATACGCTCAGAATCCGAACCCCCAGACTGGTCGAATTAATAATAAAAGATAACGTTGTCTTTCCAATCCCGTTAATAATACTGATTAATGTATTATTCGTATACAGGAATGGACACATCCAGGACAAGGTGATAATGTAATTTCCTGCCATTGGACTGTGGAACAGCAGAGTTCCTGCCCATTTTCCAAAAGCGAGGAAGCATACGCAGCAGATGCTTCCAAGGAAGATGCAGGAATAGGTAACCTTCTTCATCAGATTTGAAAGTTCCTTACGGTGGTCTAATGCCTGTATCTCTGCTACGGTAGGAAGGAGCATGGTGGATACGGAATTGGTAATGGCAGAGGGGAAGAGGATGCAGGGGAGTGCCATTCCTGTTAATACGCCGTAGGTGCTTAGTGACTCGCCGAGGGTCATTCCGTATGCCTGCAATTTTACAGGGATAGATACGGCCTCGATGCTTTGTAGGATATTGAGAAGAACCCTGCTTCCGGTTAATGGAATCGCGTGTGTAAGCAATTCGCGGCTGTGCCTGAGACATCCTGCCAGGCGAAGGCGAGAGAGGCGGCTAAGTCCGTTTTTCCCCAGGAGAGCGCGCAGACAGAACAGGGAAGAAGTTACTTCTCCTGCAATCAGTCCGGCAACGGCGATGGATACTCCGAATTGAATCCCATGGTTTACGCCATACAGATAGAGCAGATATACGCTGAGAATCCGGGCGGTCTGTTCAATGAACTGAGAAGTTGCAGGAACGCCTGTCTGTTTGAGCCCAAAATAATATCCGCAGATACAGCTATGTACCGATGCAAATGGGAATGCATAGGAGAGGATAATGAGCAGGTCGGCACAACGGGGTTCCTGTAAAAAGGCTGCTGCAATGAAGAAGGCATATTTTTGAATCATCAGAGTTACAATACAGGAAGCAGTGACGGTAAGGACAAGGCTTGTGTACAGTAACTCTTTTGCTTCTCGTTTTCTACCTTGTGTCATGCGGGCGGCAACACAGCGGGACAGGGCAAGTTCGATACCGGCAGAGGTTAAGGAGAAGCAGAGTGCATAGATGGGAAATACCAGTTGATATAGTCCGACTCCCTCCTCCCCAAAAGTATGGCTTAGAAAAATACGGTAAAAAAAGCCCATCACACGTGTGACAAGCCCGGTGATAGTTAAGATAAATGTGCCTTTGATAATAGTTTTTTTTCGTGACATGGCAGACTCCTAATGGGTATTGCTATAATATATTCGATAAGAGGACTTGACAGAACAAAAAAGCAGTGCTATCCTACATATAGCAAATATCCTAGCGATTTGCTAGGGATTAAAAAGAAGGTGAGTCAATGAAACTTTCGACAAAAGGAAGATATGGTCTTCGAGCCATGATAGATCTTGCCAGATACAGCGAGGAAGAGCCGGTATCCATCAACAGTATTGCGGCAAGGCAGGATATTTCGGAACGATACCTGGAGCAGTTAGTGGCTTTGCTTCGAAAAGCGGGGCTTGTGAATAGTATCCGTGGTGCTACAGGGGGATATATATTAGCGAAGAAGGCGAATGAGATCTCTGTGGGAGACGTGCTAAGAGCGCTGGAAGGAAGCCTGGAGCCGGTGAAATGCGCAGCTTACTATTCAGAAGATGGCTGCATGGCGGCAGATGGATGTGTCACAAAATATGTGTGGCAGAAGATTAATGACAGTATCAACGATACCGTGAATCATATGATGTTGGATGAATTGGTAAGAGAGAGCAAGTCGCTGAACCCAGAAGGCGGATGCGAGGGGCAGAAATGTAATCACTAGAAATTATAATATAATATTCTAATTTTAAAGAAGGAGAAGAAGCATGGGAAGATTAATTTATTTAGATAATGCGGCGACAACAAAGACTGCGCCGGAGGTTGTGGAGGCGATGCTGCCATATTTTACAGAGAACTATGGCAATCCATCCAGTGTCTATAGTTTTTCGGCTGGCAATAAAGAAGCAATCAGCCAGCAGAGAGATATCATCGCAGAAGCGCTTGGAGCAAAGGGAAACGAGATCTATTTTACCGCAGGCGGTTCGGAATCAGACAACTGGGCATTAAAGGCAACGGCGGAAGCATATGAAAGCAAAGGCAATCATATTATCACGACCAAGATTGAGCATCATGCGATTCTGCATACGGCAGAGTATCTGGAAAAGAAAGGATTCGAGGTTACGTATCTGGATGTAGATGAGGATGGAAAGGTGAAGTTAGATGCCCTGAAAGCAGCGATTCGTCCGACTACAATCCTGATCTCGGTTATGTATGCGAATAATGAGATTGGAACGATCCAGCCGATTAAGGAGATTGGCGAGATTGCCCATGAGCACGGAATCCTGTTCCATACAGATGCAGTGCAGGCATTTGGACAAGTACCGATCAATGTGGATGAATGCCATATCGATATGCTGAGTGCCAGTGGACATAAGCTGAACGGACCGAAAGGAATTGGGTTCTTGTATATTCGCAAAGGTGTGAAGATTCGTTCTTTCGTGCATGGCGGAGCGCAGGAGAGAAAACGCCGTGCCGGTACAGAGAATGTTCCGGGGATCATTGGATTAGGTACAGCGGTTAAGCGTGCGGTTACAACAATGCAGGAAAGAACTGCGAAAGAAACAGAACTTAGAGATTATCTGATTGAACGCGTCATGAAGGAGATCCCTTATTGCAGATTAAATGGACACAGAACAGATCGTCTCCCGAACAATGCGAATTTTAGTTTCCGGTTTATCGAAGGAGAATCCTTGTTGATTATGCTGGATATGAAGGGCATCTGTGGTTCCAGTGGTTCGGCATGTACTTCTGGCTCGCTTGATCCGTCACATGTGCTGCTGGCAATCGGATTGCCTCATGAGATAGCGCATGGTTCACTTAGATTGACGCTGAATGAAGAGATAGCAAAAGAGGACATTGATTACGTTGTAGATAACCTGAAAGAGATTGTGGAGCATCTGAGAAAGATGTCGCCGCTTTATGAGGATTTTGTGAAAAAACAATAATAAATTGTATGTACAGGAGGAAATAATTATGTATACAGAAAAAGTAATGGATCATTTCCAACATCCGAGAAATGTTGGTGAGATAGAGAATGCCAGTGGAGTTGGAACAGTAGGAAATGCAAAATGCGGAGATATTATGAGAATCTATCTGGATATTGACGACAACCAGATCATTCGCGATGTTAAGTTCAAAACATTTGGCTGTGGTGCGGCTGTAGCAACCAGCAGTATGGCAACGGAACTGGTAAAAGGCAAGTCGATTCAAGAGGCGATGGAAGTGACGAACAAAGCGGTTATGGAAGCGCTGGATGGACTGCCTCCGGTAAAGGTACACTGTTCATTGCTGGCAGAAGAAGCCATTCATGCGGCACTGTGGGATTATGCGGAGAAGCATGGAATCAAGATTGAAGGTTTGGAGAAACCAAAGTCCGATATTCACGAGGGCGAGGAAGAGGAAGAAGAGGAATATTAAGCAGCGAAGAAAGAGTATGTCGGGAGAAGCAGGATAGAAGATTCAACCGATCACTCAGGCGGAGAGATGATGGAGAAGAAAAAAGTGGTAGTAGGGATGTCCGGAGGAGTTGATTCCTCCGTGGCAGCCTGGCTGTTGAGAGAGCAGGGATACGATGTTATAGGCGTGACCATGCAGATCTGGCAGGAGGAAGAACAAAGCGTTCAGGAGGAGCAGGGAGGCTGCTGTGGCTTGAGTGCGGTGGACGATGCCAGACGAGTGGCGGCATCTCTGGATATCCCTTATTATGTTATGAATTTTAAGCGGGAATTCAAAGAATCTGTAATTGACTATTTTGTAGACGAATATCTCCATGGGAGAACGCCGAATCCTTGCATTGCCTGTAACCGTTATGTGAAATGGGAGGCACTTCTTAAGAGAAGCATGGATATCGGAGCGGATTATATAGCAACCGGACATTATGCAAGAATCGACAGGCTGGCGAACGGAAGATATGCACTTCGCGTATCAGAGACAGATGCAAAGGATCAGACCTATGCGCTTTATAATCTTACCCAAGAGCAGTTAGCGCATACATTGATGCCTGTAGGCAGTTATTCTAAAGAGCAGATCCGTAAGATGGCAGAACAGATTGGACTTCAGGTGGCACATAAACCAGACAGTCAGGATATCTGTTTTGTGCCGGATGGAGATTATGCATCTTATATTGAAGACAATGCCGGAGTGAAGAGTTTCCCCGGTAATTTTGTGTTGTCTGACGGGACGATTGTGGGACAGCATAAGGGAATTGTCCATTATACGGTTGGCCAGCGAAAGGGATTGGGATTATCACTGGGACATCCGGTGTTCGTTCTGGAGATTCGCCCTGAGACGAATGAAGTGGTAGTGGGAACCAATGAAGAATCCATGTCCCGTTATGTCAGAGCGAATCAGGTGAATTTTATGTCGGTAGAGGACTTGCCTGAGAAAAAGAGGGTATGGGCGAAGATACGCTATAATCACCGAGGTGCATGGTGCACGGTGGAGAAGACGGGAGAAGACGAGATCCTGTGTGTATTTGAAGAGCCGCAGAGGGCAATTACTCCGGGACAGGCAGTTGTCTTGTATGACGGTGAGTATGTGCTGGGTGGCGGAACGATTATAGGAGGAGAAGAAAGAGAATGAGAGCAGACGTACACATGCATTCATCGTTTTCCAGTGATTCGGAAGCGAGTCCTGAGCAGATGATTCAGGGGGCGATTGCAAAAGGCCTGGAGGTGATCTGCTTTACAGATCATTATGATAAAGATAATATGGAATGGGGACCGGAGGATATCTTTGATCCGGAATCCTATTTTCGTACATTAGTGCCTTTAAAAGAGAAGTATAAGGAGCAGATTGAGATCAAGATCGGTGTTGAACTGGGGCTTCGTCCTTATCTGGGAGAACATTATAAGGAACTGGTTGATAGATATCCGTTTGATATGGTTATTGGTTCTGTCCACAGTGTTCCATATAAGAGGGTGAATGGTGAAGACATCTATACGGATCCGGCGGCGGGCAGATTGTTCCGTGACAGGACGGATGAAGAAGCATATCGTCTGATCTTAGAGACGACGCTTGAAAATGTGAGGACTCTTTCGGATTATGATGTGCTTGGACATCTGGACTATGCGGTTAGGTATGGTGCGAACCGGGAGAAGGAATATTCTTACCAGAGATTTGCGGATATTATTGATGAGATCCTAAGAACCTTGATTGAGAAGGAGAAAGGATTGGAATTAAATATGGCAGGATTAAAATATGGACTGCCATTTGCGCATCCGCATTCGGATGTATTAAAAAGATACAGAGAATTGGGAGGAGAGATCATAACAGTTGGTGCAGATGCTCACAAGCCAGAGCATATCGCCTATGATTTCCATAAAGTATCAGAGATATTAAAGGCATGTGGGTTCAAATATTATACAGAATACACAGCAAGATCGAGTAAATTTATCCAACTTCCATAAAAATGGGAAAACCTCTTGAATTTTTGTATCAGATTTAGTACAATTATTAGCAGTTGAGGATTATTTAACGATGTTAAAGGCTTCACAAAAAGGTGACTGCATAAACAGTTAATAACAAACTTTAGGAGGAATTAATCATGGCAGTAAAAGTAGCGATTAATGGATTTGGACGTATTGGACGTCTTGCGTTCAGACAGATGTTTGGAGCAGAGGGATATGAAGTTGTAGCAATCAACGACTTGACATCTCCTAAGATGCTCGCACACTTATTAAAGTATGACTCTTCACAGGGTAAATATGCTTTAGCTGACAAAGTAGAAGCTACAGAAGATTCTATCGTTGTTGATGGAAAAGAGATCAAGATCTATGCAAAGGCTAACGCTGAGGAACTTCCATGGGGAGAGATCGGTGTTGACGTTGTTCTTGAGTGTACAGGATTCTATACATCTAAAGAGAAAGCATCTGCTCACGTTAAAGCAGGAGCAAGAAAAGTTGTTATCTCAGCACCAGCTGGTAACGACCTGCCAACAATCGTATATAATGTAAACCACGAGACACTGAAGCCAGAAGATACAGTTATCTCTGCAGCTTCTTGTACAACAAATTGCTTAGCACCAATGGCTAAGGCTCTTAATGACCTTGCACCAATCAAATCTGGTATCATGTGCACAATTCACGCTTACACAGGCGATCAGATGACACTTGACGGACCACAGAGAAAAGGTGATCTTAGAAGATCTCGTGCAGCAGCAGTTAATATCGTACCTAACAGCACAGGTGCTGCAAAAGCAATCGGTCTTGTTATTCCAGAGTTAAATGGAAAATTAATCGGAGCTGCTCAGCGTGTTCCAACCCCAACAGGATCTACAACAATCTTAACAGCAGTTGTTGAAGGAACTGTAACAGTTGATGAGATCAACGCAGCTATGAAAGCAGCATCTACAGAATCTTTCGGATACAATACAGATGAGATCGTTTCCAGCGATATCGTAGGTATGAGATATGGTTCATTATTCGATGCTACTCAGACAATGGTATGCCAGTTAGACAACGGAACAACAGAGGTTCAGGTTGTATCTTGGTATGACAATGAGAATTCTTACACAAGCCAGATGGTAAGAACAATCAAATACTTCTCTGAATTAGCATAGAGCACTTAGTGAGGTCTTTTCGACCTTAGTGCGAATGCTGTTCTTCGGAACTTGGCGAGGTATTGTCGAGCCTGGTCTCGAAGAACTACCTTACTTAAGACTCACAAAGGGTCCGGTCTTATAAAGGACCGGACCCTTTTTAGTATCAAATTCAAGAATATAGGGGCAATACATACCCTTAATAAATATAACTGAGGAGGCAAATCAATGCTTAATAAAAAATCAGTAGATGATATTAATGTAAAAGGCAAAAAAGTACTTGTAAGATGTGACTTCAACGTTCCTCTTATTGATGGAAAGATTACAGATGAGAACCGTCTGGTTGCAGCACTTCCTACAATTAAGAAATTAATCGCAGATGGCGGCAAGATTATTCTTTGTTCCCACCTTGGAAAACCGAAGGGAGAGCCGAAGCCGGAGTTGTCTCTTGCACCAGTAGCAGTTCGTCTGTCTGAACTTCTTGGACAGGAAGTAAAATTTGCAGCAGACCCGGAAGTAGTTGGGGAGAATGCAAAAGCAGCAGTAGAAGCAATGCAGGATGGAGATGTAATCCTTCTTGAAAACACACGTTACAGAGCAGAAGAGACCAAGAATGGCGAAGCGTTCAGCAAAGAACTTGCTTCTCTTTGCGAAGTATTCGTGAACGATGCATTTGGTACAGCTCACCGTGCACACTGCTCTAACGTTGGGGTGACAGAATTTGTTGATACAGCAGCTGTAGGATATCTGATGCAGAAAGAAATCGATTTCCTTGGAAATGCAGTAAATAATCCGGAGAGACCATTCGTTGCAATCCTTGGCGGTGCTAAGGTATCCAGCAAGATCTCTGTGATCGAGAACCTTCTTGATAAGGTTGATACATTAATCATTGGTGGAGGTATGTCTTATACATTCTCTAAAGCACAGGGCGGAAGTGTAGGAAATTCTCTTCTTGAAGCAGATTACTGCGAATATGCACTGAACATGCTGAAGAAAGCAGAAGAGAAAGGTGTAAAACTGTTACTTCCAGTAGATACAGTTATCGCAGATGATTTCTCTAATGATGCTAATTCTAAGGTTGTAAAATCCGGCGAGATTCCGGAGGGATGGGAAGGACTTGACATCGGACCAGACACAGAGAAGATCTTCTGTGAAGCAGTTCAGGATGCTAAGACTGTTGTTTGGAACGGACCAATGGGATGCTTCGAGATGCCGAAATTCGCTCATGGTACAGAAGCAGTAGCAAAAGCACTTGCAGATACAGATGCTGTAACAATCATCGGTGGAGGAGACTCTGCAGCAGCAGTTAACCAGTTAGGATATGGTGACAAGATGACACATATCTCAACAGGTGGTGGTGCATCTCTTGAATTCCTGGAAGGCAAGGAATTACCGGGTGTAGCAGCTGCTAATGATAAGTAAGCACTTGGCGAAGTTGTATATCTATTGAGAAAGATAATATAAGAATAATATTAGGAGAATATATCATGGCAAGAAGAAAAATTGTAGCAGGCAACTGGAAGATGAATAAGACTCCAAGCGAGGCAGTTGCATTAGTTGAAGAATTAAAACCATTAGTAGCAAGCGAAGATGTTGATGTAGTATTCTGTGTACCGGCAATCGACATCATCCCTGTAGTAGAAGCATGCAAAGGCACAAACATTGAGGTTGGTGCAGAGAACATGTATTTTGAAGAGAGCGGAGCATACACAGGAGAGATTTCTCCGGCAATGCTTACAGATGCAGGAGTAAAATACGTTGTCCTTGGACACTCCGAGAGAAGAGAATATTTCGCAGAGACCAATGAGACAGTTAACAAGAAGATGTTAAAAGCATTTGAGCATGGTATTACACCGATCATGTGCTGTGGCGAGACCCTGGAGCAGAGAGAGCAGGGTGTAACGATGGATTTCATTCGTCAGCAGGTTAAAGTTGGATTCCTGAACGTAACAGCGGATCAGGCAAAAGAAGCAGTTATCGCTTATGAGCCAATCTGGGCAATCGGAACAGGAAAGACAGCTACAACAGAACAGGCTGAAGAAGTATGTGCAGGAATCCGTGCATGCATCGCGGAAGTTTACGATGAAGCAACAGCAGAGGCAATCCGTATCCAGTACGGCGGATCTGTAAATGCAGGCAATGCAGCAGAGTTATTTGCTCAGGCTGATATTGACGGAGGACTCGTTGGTGGAGCTTCTCTGAAGGCTGACTTTGGTAAGATTGTAAATTACAAGTAAGAGTAAATTCAGTCGTAGGGGGCAGCATACGCTCCCTACGATTTTTGGTTGCCAAGGCATGAGGAAAGGATTGTTTTATGATTTATCAAGAGATTCCGATACGGGTAGAAGGCTCTGCGGATTATGCAAGGCTTGAGACTTATATTCTGGATACGCCGCATGACCGGCTGCTTAAGATTCAGAAAAGGCCGATGATTATCATTTGTCCGGGAGGCGGTTATGAGATGACCAGTTACCGGGAGGGAGAGCCGGTTGCAATGCATTTCTTAAGTAGGGGATATCATGTGTGTGTGCTGCGCTATTCGGTAGCACCATCCTGTTTCCCAACACAGGTTCTGGAAGTGGGGCAGGCGATGAAGATCATACATGAACATGCCAGAGAATGGAGTGTTGATGTAGATAAGATCGTGGTTCAGGGGGCATCTGCCGGAGGACATCTTGCAGCGAGTTACGGCATCTTCTGGAATCAGGAATTCATGAGTTCTAAACTTCAGGCGAAGGCAGAGGAACTGAGACCGAAGGGAATTATGCTGAGTTATCCTGTGATTACTTCTGATCCCAGATATGCCCATATGGGAAGTTTTGAGAATCTCTTGGGAGACAAACTTAGTCAATGTGCGGATGCGATGTCTCTTGAGAAACAGGTGACAAAGACAATGCCGTCTTGTTTTATGTGGCATACAGCCACTGATGCAACCGTGCCGGTGGAGAATTCTTTGCTGATGGCGATGGCGCTTCGCAAGGTGAATGTCCCGGTTGAACTGCATATTTTCCCGGAAGGAGAGCACGGTCTTAGCCTTGCCAATTCTTTGGTAGAACGCGAGGATGGAAGCGGTGTTCAGGAAGAATGTGCGCAGTGGATAGATCTGGCAGATGCATGGATCGATAAATTGTGTGGTGTGTAATGATTAGCAGGTGCATTTGGTAACTGGTTTCATGGAGCAGGGATTGCTTTGTGAGATGAAATAAAAAGAGAGTCAAAAAGGAGAATAGACATGAGCAAAAAACCAACAGTATTAATGATTTTAGATGGCTATGGATTGAATGAGAATACTACCGGAAACGCTGTTGCGCAAGGGCAGACATCGGTTATGGATAAATTAATGGCAGAGTATCCATTTGTCAAAGGAAATGCAAGCGGAATGGCTGTAGGTCTTCCGGACGGACAGATGGGTAACTCAGAAGTAGGACACCTGAACATGGGAGCAGGACGTATCGTATATCAGGATCTTACCAAGATTACAAAGGCGATTCAGGATGGAGATTTCTTCGAGAATAAGGCACTTCTTGCAGCATGTGAGAATGCTAAGAAGAATGACAGTGCGCTTCATATGTTCGGTCTTGTATCCGATGGCGGCGTACACAGCCACAATACACATATCTATGGACTGTTAGAATTGGCAAAGAGACAGGGTGTTGAAAAGGTATATGTACATTGCTTCCTTGACGGACGTGATACACCTCCGGCATCCGGAAAAGAATATGTTGAAGAATTAGTAGCAAAGATGCAGGAGATTGGCGTTGGTGAAGTCGCAACAGTGATGGGACGCTACTATGCTATGGACCGTGATAACCGCTGGGATCGTGTAGAGAAGGCATACAGAGCAATGGTTTATGGTGAAGGTGAGATGGCAGTAAGCGGACCGGAAGGAATCCAGGCTTCTTATGATAAGGATGCAACGGATGAATTCGTGCTTCCAACAGTAGTTATGAAAGATGGCGCTCCTGTTGCAACGATTAAGGATAATGATTCGATCATCTTCTTTAACTTCCGTCCGGATCGTGCAAGAGAGATTACCAGAACTTTCTGTGATGATGAATTTACAGGATTCGATAGAGGCGAGAGAGTAAAGACAACGTATGTATGTTTTACCGAATATGATGTGACGATTGAGAATAAACAGGTTGCATTCGTGAAAGAAGAGATTACCAATACATTTGGCGAGTTTCTTGCAGCAAATGATAAGAAACAGGCACGTATCGCTGAGACAGAGAAATATGCACACGTAACATTCTTCTTCAATGGCGGTGTAGAAGAGCCGAATGAAGGTGAGGACAGAATCCTGGTTAAGTCACCAAAGGTAGCGACTTACGATCTGAAGCCAGAGATGAGCGCTTATGAAGTATGCGATAAACTGGTAGAAGCAATCAAATCTAATCACTATGATGTAATTATCATTAATTTCGCGAACCCGGATATGGTTGGTCATACAGGTGTGGAAGCCGCAGCAATCAAAGCGATTGAGGCAGTCGATGAGTGTGTAGGCAAGGCGGTCGATGCTATCAAGGAAGTAGACGGACAGATGTTCATCTGTGCCGACCATGGTAACGCAGAACAGCTGATTGATGAAGAGAGTGGAGAGCCGTTCACTGCCCACACAACGAATCCAGTACCATTCATCCTTGTAAATGCAGATCCGGCTTATAAGTTGAGAGAAGGCGGATGCCTGGCAGACATCGCACCGACATTGATCGAACTTATGGGAATGGAACAGCCAAAAGAAATGACAGGCAAGAGCCTGCTTGTGAAATAATTAACTGGGGGCGTAGTAAAATGCACTTTTACTACGTCCCAAATTGTCATTTGGGGTGTACCTAAGTGGACAAGGAGCGTACTATGCATATTGTGATTATCGAAGATGAGACAGTAATTCGTCAGGAATTAAAGCAATTATTAGAGAATGCCTTATATCAGGTAACAGCCCCGGAAGACTTCGTGGATGTTGCCTCTTTTGTATTTGAGAAACAGCTAGCTGGATCTAGTACTTCTGGACTTGAATCTGCCTAATGAATCAGGCTTTGATATCTGTACGAAGATACGAATGAAGTCGGATGTTCCAATTATAAAGGTGAATTGATGCAGGAGATTTAGGAGAGATGCACTTGATAGGCACAAGCGAGCCGTTGCTGCCATTGTCATAGTCATAGTTCTATGTATTCTCGCAGGAGCGGCGGTTAAGTATTCATATCGTTTGCAGGATCAGAATTATGAAGTGAAGAATGATGACTACTGCCTGAGAATTGAAGATGTATTGGCAGATGGAGATGTGAAGAGTGTATTAGTGTCGGTGGAAGCCTTGAATGAAGAAAGTAACGATGCGGTGAGAAATAGTGTCAGTTGTCCCAATATCGGGTTCTCTGATATATTTGGATTTGGTTCCAGTGGGAGTGGCAGTGTAACGTTATATGGAGAATATGGGGCAAAGAGATATTTTATGTGTGAATGGAACGCCGGCGGAAATATCTGCACGGTGCAATATGCGGACAATATTCCGAAGATTCCGGATGATGAGTGGCTCAAGGAGCATGGAGATGAGATCCTAAGCATATCCTTCAGGGTGGAGGATAAGATGAATAAAGTCATTAAGATGAATCCGAAAAAGAATGAATTCCCGGAAGGAATTACGATCAAAGCAATTGAAATTCGAGGAATGTGTATAAAAGTGCAGGGCTGCCGGTCCAGATGGTCACAAGGAGAAGCGGCGGAGGCTATAAATGTGAATTTTTGCCCTACGGTGACGGCGATACGAAAGGATGGAACCTGTGTAAGACTCATGCAGGGGGATATGGGATATGACGGAGAAGAAACGGATGAAATCTGGTATTCTGGCAGCGGAGGCGGTCGTACCGGCAGTGATGGAAAGATAACGAAGATGGAAAAATATGAACTGTTCCGTAAGACATTTGAACTGGATGATGTCGTAAAAGTCAGGGTGAATGATGTGGAATATAATGTCGAAAGGTAGTGTTTGGGACGTAGTAAAAGTGTATTTTACTACGTCCCAAACTAGCATATGTCCTGTACCCAATCAGTCACATCCCACAATCTTCATATCCCGAAAGTCTTTGGGAGAGATTCCATATTCTTTCTTAAAAGCACGGTAGAAACTTGAATAATCTCCGAAGCCAAATGTCTGGTATGCTTCTGTAATACTCATATCTCCAAGAATAGCTTCTTTGCAGAGAACGAGTCTTTTCTTGGTAATATACTGATGAATGGACATGCCTAAGTTCTCTTTGAATACATGGGCAATGTGGTATTTGCTTACATAGAATTCTTTGGCAAGTATTTCTAATGATAGGTCGTCATCCAGATGATCTTCAATATAGATCTTAAGATTCCTATAAAGAGAACTTTCTTCGGCATTTCGCTTTCCTGGATTCCTCTGATAATAGAGTATGCGGTTCAGATACATGATCAGATCATTAACGCACAGAGGAAGCAGTGCTTCCTTTCCAAAACGGTTGCCTTGCGTTTCTTCGATTAATTGAAGAACTTTGGCCTGAACCCCATTAAAGGTAATCTGATCGGTGTGTAAGATATAAGCGTGGCTGGTCATAACGTACTGTACCAGATAAGCATAATCATTAGATTGTTTCAGAAGATGCTGGTAGTAATCCTGGCTGATCCAGAACACAAAACGCCGATATGGAGTCTCCAGGCTATGTATGATGGGTCGGTGAGGAATGTGAGGTGGAATCAGCATAATATCTCCGGGCTGAATCGGATAGATGCTCTTGCCAATCTGTGTACTGATATCACCTTCTATAAAAAAATAGAACTCATAATAATCGTGAGAATGTATGTCTACTTTTGAAAGATTATGGTCACTATAATAATAGATTTCGAAATCTTTGGATAGCATATATTGACGGGTGTTGAATGCGGTCTGCAGATTTTTTTTCATGAAGAATGCCTCACATGTGGTAGATTTCTTCTTTAAGCAATCCGATATACTTAAGGTGATTTTAGCGTATCACAAAACCACGATTTTTGCAATGTATACAACAACTTCGGCTATGGTAGTTTGGGGTGGATTTTATATAATAAAATTATAAGAACCGCAAACATTTTTAGTAAAGGAAGAGGTAAAAAATTATGGAAATGACACTCAGATGGTATGGAAGCAAGTTCGACACGATTACCTTGAAGCAGATTCGCCAGATTCCAGGCGTAACAGGTGTAATCACTACACTGTATGATACACAGCCGGGGGAGGTATGGAGTCGTGAGAGAATTCGTGAGATGATCGATGAGGTAGAGGCATCCGGACTTCGTATCGCAGGTATCGAAAGTGTGAACATCCATGACGCGATTAAGACAGGAGCGCCGGAGCGTGATCAGTATATTGAGAACTACATTCAGACATTGGAGAATCTGGCTCTGGAAGGACTTCATCTTGTATGCTATAACTTCATGCCAGTATTCGACTGGACAAGAACCGAGTTAGCAAGAATGCGTCCGGATGGATCTACCGTACTTGCTTACACGCAGGAAGCAGTAGACGATCTTGATCCTGAGAAGATGTTCGACTCCATCGCAGGTGATATGAACGGTACTGTAATGCCTGGCTGGGAGCCTGAGAGAATGGAGCATGTAAAAGAACTTTTTGAACTCTACAAAGATGTAGATGAAGAGAAACTATTTGAGAATCTGAAATACTTCCTTGAGAAGATTATGCCAACATGTGACAAATACGATATCAACATGGCGATTCACCCAGATGATCCGGCATGGAGTGTATTCGGGCTTCCTCGTATCATTACTTGTAAAGAGAACATCCAGCGTATGATGAAGATGGTAGATAATCCGCACAATGGTGTAACATTTTGCTCCGGTTCTTATGGAACTAACCTGAACAATGATCTGCCGGATATGATCCGTTCATTAAAAGGGCGTATCCACTTCGCACATGTGCGTAACCTGAAGTTCAATTCTCCGACAGATTTCGAAGAGGCAGCACATCTGTCTTCTGATGGAACATTCGATATGTATGAGATTATGAAAGCATTATACGATATCGGATTCGATGGACCGATCCGTCCGGATCATGGACGTATGATCTGGGATGAAGTGGCAATGCCTGGATACGGACTCTATGACCGTGCATTGGGAGCAACTTACCTGAATGGTCTGTGGGAAGCAATTCAGAAAGGAGCAAGATAATGAGGAGATTAAGCGCGCAAGGACTTGCTGATAGAAAACAATGGGAAGATGCGGGGTATGCACTTCCACAGTTCGACCGTGAAAAAGTGACAGAGGCTACGAAGGAGAATCCGTTCTGGATTCACTTTGGAGCAGGTAATATCTTCCGTGCATTCCAGGCAAATGTTGTTCAGAACCTTCTGAATGACGGCGTTCTGGATCGTGGTCTGGTAGTAGCAGAGGGGTTTGACTATGAGATCGTAGAGAAGATGAACCGTCCACATGATGATTACAGCTTTCTGGTTACTTTGAAAGCAGATGGTAATGTAGAGAAGACCATCGTAGGAAGCGTGGTAGAATCCCTGATTCTGGATTCTGAGAATGATACGGAGTACGAGCGCCTTAAAGAGATCTTCCGTAAGGATTCTCTTCAGATGGTATCCTTCACGATTACAGAGAAAGGATACAGTCTTGTAAATGGAAGAGGCGAGACCCTTCCGGCAGTAGCAGATGATTTTGAAAAAGGACCAGAAAAGCCGGTTTGATGTTTACAGAGCGTGAAACGGTAGAAAAAGTTGAGAAGATGAAGGTATGTACCTGCCTGAATCCTCTTCATACAGCTCTGGCTGTATATGGATGTCTGCTTGGTTACCAGAAGATCTCTGATGAGATGAAAGATGCGGAACTTAAGAAACTGGTAAAGACGATTGGATATGTGGAAGGACTTCCGGTTGTAGTGAACCCAGGCGTTTTGGATCCGAAGGAATTCATTGATACCGTATTGAATGTGCGTATCCCGAATCCATTCATGCCAGATACTCCGCAGCGTATTGCTACTGATACTTCACAGAAACTGGCAATCCGTTTTGGAGAGACGATCAAAGCATACCAGGCTTCCCCTGAACTGGATGTGAAAGATCTGAAACTGATCCCGTTGGTATTCGCAGGATGGCTGCGTTATCTCATGGGCGTGGATGATGAAGGCAATAAGTTTGAGTTAAGCCCAGACCCGTTGAAAGATACAGTATGCCCGTACGTTGCGGGACTGGAATTAAAAGAGGGACAGGATGTGGAAGCAGCAGTTGCACCAGTGCTTAAGATGACACAGATCTTCGGTGTTGATCTGTATGAAGTCCAAATGGCAGATGTTGTATGCGGATATCTGAAAGAACTGACCGCGGGTCCGGGAGCCGTACGCGCTACTTTGAAGAAATACGTGTAGGGAGGCTTGTGCGATGAAAGCATTTATGGATCAGGACTTTTTGCTGGAGACCGAAACCGCCAAAAAATGTTGACGGTGGCAAAACTGTAGGTTATGAAAAGAAGGGGCAGAGGCATTAATGCCTTTGCCCCATTTCCCATTGGATCTGGTCCTTAATTTGAAGGATTAGTTTTTGGAAATTCTTAAGCTGTTCATCACTCATCCGGTCTTTAGGGGCGGAGATGCTGATTGCATAGTGGGATTTTCCGCGATAATCCTTAAGGGATACGGCAATACAGCGTACGCCGAGTTCATTCTCTTCATTGTCAAGAGAATAGCCATCTTTACGGATGCTGGCAATTATTTTTTTGAATTTGTCGAAATCGGTCACAGTATAGTCGGTCAGTTTCCGTATATCGCTTTGCTCCCAGATATGCTGAATCTTGTCGTCACTCATGTCAGCAAGCAGTGCTTTTCCAACGCCAGAGCAGTACAGGGGAATGGATTTCCCAACCATTGATACAAGGCGTACGGAATTTTTGGATGCTTCGACTTTATCGATGTATACGGCATTGATACCATCCATCTGGACCAGATGGACTGTCTCGCCGGTCTGTTCTGCCAGTTCTTTAATATATGGCCGGGCAATGTCTATCATGTTATTCTGGGCAAGAATCTGATTCGAGATATGGCAGAACTTAAAACTTAAACTGTATTTTGAAGTTTCCGGGTCTTGTTTGACGTAATCCATGAAGATTAATGAATTCAGGATTCTGTGTACTGTGCTTTTGTTCAGATTCAGTTCCTTGCTCAGTTCCAGAAGTCCCATGGGACCATACTTTGCAAGGCATTCGATGGTATGGAATATGCGCTCCGATACCTGGATTGGGTTCTTTTCTTCCATAGAGATCACTCCATTTCGCTTTCTAGTGGAATTGTAGCACGATTGTGGGTGGGAGTAAATAGGGATTTTTTTGTATAGAACTTGAGAAAAAAAAAGGTGGAGAAATTGCTTGACAATAAATGGATATAGAGTATAATTAGAATCAAGAAGTTCGTATTGTGAAAGCGAGTTCCATAATATGAAACTTGGGACTAGAAAGAGAAAGAAAAATAATATCAAATTAAAAGGAGAAACTATGATGAACGAAGTATTAGAAAAGATTCAGGAATTAGGGATCGTGCCGGTTGTTGTTCTTAATGATGCGAAGGATGCAGCACCTCTTGCACAGGCTCTGTGTAATGGTGGGCTTCCGTGTGCAGAGGTTACTTTCCGTACAGATGCAGCAGAAGAAGCGATTCGAATTATGTCTGAGCAGTTCCCGGATATGTTGATTGGAGCAGGAACTGTGATTACAACAGAGCAGGTTGACCGTGCAGTAGCAGCAGGTGCGAAGTTTATTGTCAGCCCTGGACTGAATCCAAGGATTGTAAAATACTGTGTAGAAAAGGGAATCCTGATTACACCAGGTTGCACGAACCCAAGCGATATCGAACAGGCAATCGAGAATGGGCTAGAAGTTGTAAAGTTCTTCCCGGCTGAGCCAGCAGGCGGACTTAAGATGATTAAGGCTATGGCTGCGCCATATGTTGGAATGAAGTTCATGCCTACAGGCGGTATCAACCAAAACAATGTAAGAGATTATCTGGCATATGATCGAATCGTAGCTTGTGGCGGAAGTTGGATGGTGAAAGGTGATCTTGTGGATGCAGGAGACTTTGATAAGATTGAAGAACTTACAAGAGAAGCAGTAGAGATTGTAAAAGAAAGCAGAGGGAAATAATCAATGAGTAAAAAAGTAGTTACATTTGGTGAACTGATGTTAAGACTTGCGCCGGAAGGATATTATCGTTTCGTGCAGGCAGATAAGTTGGGCGCAACATTTGGCGGTGGAGAGGCGAACGTAGCAGTTTCTCTTGCTAATTATGGATTCGATGCGGCATTTGTATCAAAACTCCCGACTCATGAGATCGGTCAGGCTGCAGTAAATTCTTTAAGAAGATATGGCGTGGATACTTCTTATATTGCAAGAGGTGGTGACCGTGTAGGAATCTATTTTCTTGAGAAGGGTGCTTCTCAGAGACCTTCCAAGGTTATCTATGACCGTGCCGGATCGTCTATCTATACAGCATCTTCTGAAGATTTCAACTGGAAAGAGATCTTTGAGGGTGCAGAGTGGTTCCATTTTACAGGAATTACACCAGCATTGAATGACGGTGTGGCTGCAATCTGTTTAGAAGCATGTAAAGCAGCAAAAGAGATGGGTGTGAAAGTATCCTGTGACCTGAACTACAGAAACAAACTCTGGAGCAAGGCAAAAGCAGGAGAAGTAATGGGCGAGTTATGCAAATATGTTGACGTATGCATCGCTAACGAAGAGGATGCGGCAGATGTATTCGGAATTAAAGCGGCTGATACAGACGTTACAACCGGAACAGTAAATCACGAAGGTTACAAAGATGTTGCAAAGCAGCTTGCGAACCGTTTCGGATTCGAGAAGGTTGCAATCACACTTCGTGAATCTCTCTCTGCAAATGATAATAACTGGTCTGCAATGTTATATGACGGAACAGACTATTACTTCAGCAAGAAATACAAGATGCATATCGTAGACCGTGTAGGCGGTGGAGACAGTTTTGGCGGTGGTCTGATCGCAGCAATCTTAAGCGGATATGATTCTCAGACAACGATTGAATTCGCAGTTGCGGCATCTTGCCTGAAGCACTCTATTGAGGGTGATTACAATATGGTATCAATGGACGAAGTCGCAAAACTTGCCGGAGGAGATGCTTCCGGACGTGTCCAGAGATAATATATAACAATAACCTATTTTAATAAGCCATGATCAGGAGAACTGTCGTCTTATAGCCGGGATTCGGTTATCGGGCGGCAGTTTTCCATTGGTTTAGCAATAAATTCTTGCATAGATGTAAAGAAAATATTATAATTGCACGATAGGGTAACTTATATGGCATATGCATTCAGCAGGTATGCTTTGAACGGTAAGATAGATATAAGAAAGGAGCAGGATATGCACAGAACATATGATACATTTTTCTTTGATCTGGACGGAACGATTACGGATTCATCATTGGGGATTACGAATTCTGTAATCTATGCGCTGAAAAAATTTGGAATTGAAGAAACGGACCGGACAAAACTCTATAAGTTCATCGGTCCGCCGCTGAACCTGTCTTTTGAACAATATTATGGGTTCTCAAAAGAACAGGGCTGGCAGGCAATCGAATATTACCGTGAATACTATCGTGATAAAGGCATTTTCGAAAACCGTGTCTATGAGGGATTCGAAAATATGCTTAAGAAACTGAAAGATGCAGGAAAAACCCTGGTGGTTGCGACGTCAAAACCAGAACCTTTTGCACGCCAGATCATCGAACACTTCGGTCTCTCCAAGTATTTTGATTACGTTGCGGGTATGGAACTGGACGGCCGCCGCGGCACTAAGACAGAAGTCATCCGCTATGCCTTGGAAGTGTGCCAGATCCAGGATAAGTCAAGCGTGCTAATGGTAGGAGACCGCGAACACGATGTATTCGGAGCCAAAGAAGTGAGGATTGATTGCCTGGGTATTCTTTACGGCTTTGGAACCAAAGAAGAACTGGAGACTGCCGGCGCCACCTACATCGTCGAGACAGTAGCCGATATCCTTCATTTCTGCTAAAATGCTCCATGGCTAACTTATGAAAAATAACGTAATTTATGAAAAGATAGAGGGTTTCCGCTTGACAAAAGCAAAAGATATTGTTATGATCAAAAAACAGAACGCACTCTGTTTTTGGAATACATTTAGAAAGAGGTGCAGTATGCAAAGAGTATATTCATTATTAGTTGACAATAATCCCGGCGTATTAAGCCGTATCTCAGGATTATTCAGCAGACGCGGATACAGCATTGACAGTATCACTGCAGGTGTAACCGCTGATCCGAGATTCACGAGAATTACAATCGTTGCATCCGGTGATGAGTTGATCTTATCCCAGATTGAAAAACAGGTGAGAAAACTTGAGGATGTTGTTGAAATCAAGGTACTTAATCCGGAGGAATCCGTATATCGCGAACTGATCATGGTCAAGGTTCGTGCTAATGCAGCGGAAAGATCAGAGATTATCTCTGTTGCAGATATTTTCCGTGCGAAGATTGTGGATGTCGAGAAAGAATCTTTGATGATAGAGCTTACCGGTAATCAGTCAAAACTGGATGCTTTCCTGAATCTGCTTGATGGATATGAGATTCTGGAACTGGCAAGAACTGGTATTACCGGACTTTCCAGAGGTATTAAGGACGTTACGATTATTGAATAAGAAACAAGCCTTTAAATGGGGGCAGGATTTTGCGCCTGTCTCTGTTTAACAATAAAAATTAATTTATTTATCAAATTAGGAGGAATGTCAAAATGGCAGCAAGAATTTTTTATCAGGAAGATTGTAATTTATCATTACTGGAAGGTAAGACAATTGCAATTATTGGTTACGGAAGCCAGGGACATGCACATGCCCTTAACTTAAAAGAATCTGGATGCAACGTTATTATTGGTCTTTACGAGGGAAGCAAGTCTTGGGCTAAGGCTGAAGCACAGGGATTAAAAGTATATACAGCAGCTGAAGCAGCAAAACAGGCTGATGTTATTATGATCCTGATCAATGATGAGAAACAGGCAGCAATGTACAAGAAAGATATCGAGCCAAACCTTGAAGAAGGCAATATGCTGATGTTTGCTCATGGTTTCAATATTCACTTTGGACAGATCGTTCCACCGGCAAATGTTGACGTTACAATGATCGCACCTAAGGGACCTGGACACACAGTAAGAAGCGAGTATCAGGCAGGAAAGGGTGTTCCTTGTCTGGTTGCTGTAGAACAGGATGCTACAGGTAAGGCACTTGACAAAGCACTTGCATATGCTGCAGGTATCGGTGGAGCAAGAGCAGGTGTTCTTGAGACAACATTCAGAACAGAGACAGAGACAGACCTCTTTGGTGAGCAGGCAGTTCTTTGCGGTGGTGTTTGTGCTCTTATGCAGGCTGGTTTTGAGACTCTGACAGAGGCTGGATACGATCCGAGAAACGCATATTTTGAGTGTGTACATGAGATGAAACTGATTGTTGACCTTATCTATGAATCAGGTTTCGCGGGAATGAGATACTCTATCTCTAACACAGCTGAGTATGGTGATTACATTACAGGACCGAAGATCATTACCGAAGATACTAAGAAAGCAATGAAGAAGATCCTTTCTGATATTCAGGATGGTTCGTTCGCTAAGGAATTCCTGTTAGATATGTCAGCAGCAGGCGGACAGGCTCACTTCAGAGCAATGAGAAAACTTGCAGCAGAGCATCCGGCAGAGAAGACTGGCGAGGAAGTAAGAAAATTATATAGTTGGAGCGATTCTGACAAACTGATCAACAACTAATTATAGATACATAATTAGCAGATACTTTAGCAGATATATAAGTAAAATATGGCGTACATCCCACAATGAGGTGTACGCTTTTTCTATGTCTTGTTAGGAAAAGTATTTTGTCTTAGATTGGAATTAAAGAATGTTTGGATGCAAATCTTCTATAATGTAAAATAGTATTTTGATATGGTGAAAAGATAGAAAATTCTGAAAATTATTCATAAAACAGTGGATTTTTTGAAATATTATGGTAAAATTGATATATAAATGAAAGAACGGTAAATCTTACATTTTTAGGACACCTTAATGGCAACGAACAAAGTGTATTGTAGAGAGGAAAGGAGCGGGAGGTATGGAAGTAAAGTTACAGGATCTGCGGTCGGATAAGAACCCAAAAGCACGGATTAAGATTATGCAGGGACATTTCGCAAGAAGTCACTCGCATGTTAATACTTATATCGATATATCTACAATCAAATGCAGGTGTGATCATGCAAGAGAGGCAGCAAGAGTATTGGCAGAGGCTTATTTGTCTTCTGCAGATGTTGATACGATTGTATGTCTGGATGGTATGGAAGTTGTAGGTGCATTTCTTGCAGAATTGCTGGCAGAGCCTAGTCAGATTGCAAAAAATCGTGGAAAGAATATCTCGGTGATTGCGCCGGAACAGAATCAGTTGGGACAGATGATGTTCCGTGACAATACGAAGAGAATGGTTTCCGGCCAGAATGTATTGATTCTTGCCGGCTCCATTAATACTGGCAAGACGATGCTTCAGTCGATTAATACAGTTATCTACTATGGAGGCAGCGTAAGTGGAGTGTGTGCGGTATTCAGCGCAGTTTCCAAAGTTGCAGGTATGGATATCCATGCAATCTTTACAAAGAAGAATGTTCCGGGATATCAGGTCTATGCTAACAACGACTGCCCATTGTGTAAGGAAGGAAAGAAAGTGGATGCAATCGTGAATAGTTATGGATATTCGGGATTGTAGAGGGAATCATTTTGTTAAGATAAAAAATGAGTAGAGACTGTGGCAGATGCTGTAGTCTCTATTTTGTTGCCAAAGCATCCGAAGCGAGGATCTTGTAGGTGAAAATATTTAAAGTTTGAACAAGAAAATTGAACGTTCTGGGGCAAGTTATGGTAGGATAGAGGTAAGTATAAGAATGCTATTTGATATTGCAACTATATAAATATTGGAAAGTGGTGAAGTTATGAAATTGTTAGAAATTATGATGAATCGAAGAAGCGTAAGAAACTATACAGGAGAGAAGATTCCACAGGAGAAACTGGAACAGATTTTACAGGCAGGACTTCTGTCTGCATCAGGAAGGAATCGAAGACCATGGGAATTGATTGTTGTACAAGAGAAGAACACATTACTATATGCACCTGATGGCAGATAGTCTGGGTGTTGGCAGTTGCTGGATTCAAGGTAGGCTTCGGGAGGCTTTTGATGGAAGGACTACAGAGGAATATATCAGAGAATTGCTTGCGGTACCGGACGGTTATTGTCTGGAGGCAATTCTGTCTCTGGGAGTTCCTGCAGAACATCCGGAAGCGCATCGATTGGATGAACTGCCGTTGGAGAAGATTCATCGGGAGAGATTTTAGTTGTCAAAGCAGTCGAAGGGGATTGTATCTTGTGCGAGGAGAGTAGAGATGAAGATAGCAGTTATACAGGCAAGTTCGCAAAAAGAATTGAAAAAACTTGGAGGATGGAAAAATGGGATATACAGCGTTAAAAATGATGCAGGAGCATAATAAAGAAAGGTATGGTCTGGCGTATCCAACCATACCGGAAGATTACAGGGACACGGAAAATATCAGTAATTATTGAACGTGAATGTCTGGGCTTCATCCGAGACTTATGTGAAGAACTTCGTTTTGATCATACAAAGAGTGCATTACAGGATTTGGAGGGAAAGAGTGTGTCAACGCATCAGATTCCTTATAATATGGAGATGGACATTGACAGATTATGCTTGGAACGGGCAATCCATAGATTCATGCGGTCGGGAGTAGCGCAGGATGCATTCGATGTATACTTCTGTTATCTGGAGATGTTTTTTGGCAATTATGGAAAGGCAAAAAAGATGATAGAGATGCTGGCGGAATTCGAGTCTAATGCGAGTGCTCTGCTTATGAAGCATAGGGATCATTATTCGCATTCTGTTTATGTATTTATATTGGGACTTGCTATCTACAACAAGAATGAGATCATAAGAAAAGCATATCGGGAGTATTACCGGATTGCAGATGAAAAAGAAGCGGCTCATCACTATATAAGATATTGGGGACTTGCTGCATTGTTCCACGATATAGGCTATCCATTTGAACTTCCTTTTGAGCAGGTGAAATCCTATTATGGGAATTCTATTATAGGCGTGCCGTTTGTTGCATATAGGGGTGTGCAGGATTACATTCGTCTGAGTGAGGAAGAAGCAGCATACTATGAAAAACTTCTTGGAAGACAATTAAGCGAGAAGACGGTAAATGCAGTGCTGGCGGTAAATATTGCGGATAAACTGGAAAGTGTATATGGATGTTCCTCAGAGACAATTTGCAGTGAGATGCTGAATCCAAAGCCAGAAGAGCCGGATGCTTTTGGAGGGTTCATGGATCATGCTTATTTCAGTGGAGTCCTGTTGTTTAAAGAATTAGAAAAGATGATGGGAATGGAATCAATGACGGTGACCTGTCTGGATGCGCTGACGGCCATTGTATTGCATAACAGCATGTATAAGTTCTCGGTTACGAATATCAGGGATGAAAAACGCAATATTCCATTTGATGTTAATCTGCATCCGCTGGCATACATTCTGATGCTGTGCGATGAATTACAGTGTTGGGACCGTACTTCTTATGGGCAGAATTCGAGAAGGGAACTTCATGCTATGTGGTGTGATCTGGAATTCATCGGAAATGATATCAAGGCAATGTATTATTATGATAGCAAACTGGAATATAAGAAAGATGTGGCAAAAGGAACTTATCGAAAGATGACGGGTGATCCAGTAAGTTTTGTGAAGGATATTGAGACAATTATACGGGTAAATGAAAGAGATTCCATTGGGTTTAGTCTGGATACTGCATTTGTTCCTAATAACCGGAGAACACATACTTACCTGTCAAACAGCAGTTTTATTCATTTATATAATTTTGCAGTTGCATTGAATGGCAGATATCAAAGTGCTGTTCCTGAAGATATAAAGGAAAGAGAAGAGTCTGCAGAAAGCCTGGAAGAAAGTTTCGAAAATCTATCTCTGGAATACAAATTGTCTAATATTATGCAGGCGAAAGCATTCGCGGGCTATCTGGATGCAATTGACTGTTTCTATACGGATAAGCCGGTGGATTATGAATTGCTGGATCAGTTTACAGATACTGATATGGATATTATCGGACCTATGGAGCATGAGCGTTGGCTGAATGAAAAATTATCGATGGGCTGGACTTATGGTACGGATTATCGGAAGGAAGAACTCTGTAAGGGAATCTATGGCTTAGGAGAAGATGTGAAAACAATCAGCCGTAATCTGCGCGAACAGACCAGAATGCATGAGTTAATGGTGGAGAATTATGAGGAACTGGAGAGAGAAGAACAGGATAAGGATACAGAGCCGATGAACTGTATGCTTCATTTGATTGATGAATATGATGGATTAAGGATTTATAGAGTCAATTAGGAATGAGTATAGTAAGTAGTTTGAGGTGCCGAGGCATCCGGTGGTAGGTCCTGTAGGTTACAAAATATGACAGGAGGTAAAAGTGAGAATTCTAAAAAAATATTCAGGTCCATTGATTATGCTGGTGATATTTGAAACAATTGCAATCGTTCTATGGCAGACACTTGATAATATCTTTTATCTGTTTAATTTTACATATATTGGTGGTTTTATTGCTTTTGGATTATTCTTGTATATTCGGAAGTATCAGCATGCAAGGCTGGTGGTTCAATTTGGCGTGGGATTGTATATGCTGATTTACCTTGGGGTGCTCAGCAGGGAGAATATGCAGATAGAAGGTTTTTGGTATTACCTGTTTTCAGGTGTGTTTGAGGCGGCAACTATCCATTATGTTGTAGCGAAGATATTCGGACCTCTATTCTTTGGACGAGGATGGTGCGGCTATGCCTGTTGGACGGCTATGATTCTTGACTTGCTGCCGTATAAACAGCCTAAGAGTCCGAGAAAGAAGATTGGTTATCTCCGATACATTACATTTGGCATCTCTCTGTTATTTGTTGCGGCATTGTTCTTGCTTCATGTACCAGACCTGAATCGGATTATGTTCTGGAGTTTTATTGCTGGCAATATATTGTACTATGCTGCGGGGGTTGTGTTAGCGGTTGTACTGAAGGATAATCGTGCATTTTGCAAATATCTCTGTCCGATTACGGTATTCTTAAAACCGATGAGTTATTTTGCTGTTATGCGTATAAAAGTTGATGAGAAAAAATGTATCTCATGTGGTAAGTGTAAGAGAGTCTGTCCAATGAATGTAGACGTAACAAGTAATTCAAGAAAAAGAGAAAATGCAACGGAATGTATCCTGTGTGTGAAGTGTGTGGATGAGTGTCCGATGAATGCGTTGAAATTGTAGAATGAGTAGAGGAATCAAGGAAGAGGGATGGAGGACCGATTGTGGCAAGAAAAATAGAAGTTGTAGATTATAACTCTGAATGGGAAAAAATGTATAAGGTTGAGGAAAAGCGAATAAAAAGTGCATTAGGAAAGAACTGTGCTGCCATCTATCATATCGGAAGTACATCTGTAAAAGGATTGAAGGCGAAGCCGATTATTGACATTATGCCAGTTGTTAAAGACATTACGTTAGTCGATGAAAGCCGTGAGGATTTAGAAAGCCTCGGCTATGAATATAAGGGAGAATACGGTATCCCTGGCAGACGTTTCTGCATGAAAGGCGGAGATAATCGTACGTATCACGTACACATCTTTGAGGTGAGTAATCAGAATGAAATTAATCGGCATCTGGCAGTTAGAGATTATCTCAGAAGTCATGCAGATACAGCAAAAGAATATGCAGAATTAAAGACGTGCCTTGCAGCGCAATTTACTTATGATAACGATGGCTATTGTGATGGCAAGGACACATACATGAAGAAACTAGAGCAGGATGCGCTGGAATGGAAAAAGGAACAAGAACGCAGAGGGAGTTCCATATCTATGGGGATGAGTATAGGGATGTGCTTTGGAGCGGGGATTGGCGCTGCTATCGGCGCAGCATTTTCTAATATTGGCATGGGAATGTGCTTTGGAGTCAGTATAGGAATGTGCATAGGGATGGCCATAGGTGCTATGAGGTATAGAGATGATGATAGAGGTAATATCTAAGGAGGAGAAGCTTATGGTTACACCGATATTAGAGACGGAGAGATTAATATTAAGACCTTTTCAGAGAGAAGACGCAAGTGAGGTCTTCGAATGTTGGGAAAGCGACCCGGATGTTGCCAGGTATATGTTCTGGAGCAGTCATCATGACATTGAGAAGACGAAAGAATGGCTTGAGTTTGAATTGGGACAGATATCTTCTGAGCAATGGTTTCGTTGGGCAGTTGTCAGAAAAGATTCTAATGAGTTAATTGGAACGGGACTAGTATATTTTGAGGAGGAATATGGCTTATTCGAGATAGGCTATAATTTTGGCAAGAAATATTGGGGACAGGGATATGCCACTGAAACTATGCGGGAGATTATATCTTATGCGAAAAATGTTCTAAAAGTGAAAGAATTGGTGGGAAGATATGCGAAAGAAAATCCGGCATCTGGGAAAGTGATGGAGAAACTGGGATTTCGTTATTATAAAGATATTCCGTATGAAGCGAATGAGGGGACACGTCACTACGAAGGGGTTGAATGCAGACTAAAAATGTAAATGTTTTTTATGGAGTATAGGAAGATGAGAATTGTAAATCTGATTGAAAATACACCGGGAAAACCACATTGTCAATATGAACATGGTTTGAGTTTTTATATTGAGACTGAGAAACATAAACTACTTATGGACAGTGGGGCATCGGATATGTTTCTGTATAATGCGAAGGTGCTTGGTGTAGATTTGACCCAAGTAGATACCATGATTCTGAGTCATGGACATTACGATCATGCAGGTGGAATTCTTGCGTTTGCCAAGTTGAATCCAGGAGCAAAAATATACTTAAAATCATCCGCAGGATTGGACTATTATCATTTGACAGGTGAAGAGGAAAAATATATTGGCATTGATAAGGATATCTTACAATTGGAACAGTGTGTGACTGTGGATAGTGACCTAAGATTGGATGATGAATTATTTTTATATACGGATATTATAGGGTCCAGGTATCCTGCGAAAGGAAATCTGCAGCTTAAGAAAAAGGTGGATGGTGTCTTTGTCCAGGATACTTTCGACCATGAACAATGTCTTGTTGTTACGCAAGGCGATAAGCGCATTTTATTATCTGGCTGTGCACATAATGGAATTCTGAATATTTTGGATAAGTATGCAGAGATATTTCATTCCGAACCAGATATTGTAATCAGTGGTTTCCATCTGATGCAGAAGGAAGGATATACTGAGGAAGATATTGCTAATATTCAGAAAATAGCAGATGCTTTAATGGAGACGAGGAGTATATTCTATACGGGACACTGTACAGGACAGATTGCATATGAGATTATGAAAGAGATTATGGGAGATAGATTGCATCCGATTCATAGTGGAGAGACATTAATATGAAAACAATCTATATCAATTGGTGGAACGATGGGAGTAGGAAAACCTACCATAGGACAAGTCCTGAAATAAGTGCTTAATATTCGGGATGCAGTTGAGTAGAAGTAAGAGAAAAGAGAGGAATAGAGAGCATAATGAGACGAAGTGACAGAGAAATTACAAATATAGATGAGATTATCAAGGTAATGGAAGAATGCGATGTCTGTAGACTGGCTCTGAATGATAGTGACTATCCATATATCCTGCCTCTTAACTTTGGGATGCAGATAGAAGATGGGAAGATTGTTTTATATTTCCATGGGGCAACAGAAGGAACAAAATATAGTTTAATAGAGAAGGATAATCGGGCTAGTTTTGAGATGGATTGTTCACATGAGTTGGTGTCTGATTATTCAAGGGGTTACTGCACCATGGAATATAAAAGTGTCATCGGACGGGGAAAGATTGAGATGGTTCCGGATGATGAAAAGTATGAAGCGTTGAAGTTATTGGTAGCGCACTATCATAGAGAAGAATTCCCTTTTAGTAAAGCAGCAATTCCAAGAACGAAGGTTTTTAAATTGGTTGTAAGCCAGATAACTGGAAAAGTGAAGTTGGCTCAAATATTGAAAGGGGAATGTGAATTGCTTCTTAATCTGGATAAGTTACATACCACGGAGTTGGGAGTAGAGCGGATTCAGAAAAATCTTTCGTTGACTGTAGGAAATGTAGTTGACTGGTGTCGAAAGAGAATTCAGATGCCAGACGCTTCAATCACAAGAAGAGGAAAAAACTGGTATGTGGGTATAGAGAATTGTGAAATCACAATCAATGCTTATAGTTATACTATTATCACTGCCCATCAGAAAAAGAAATAGAAATTACAAAATACCCATTGACTCTCACGCCGCGTGATAGAATACGATAGATTCATCAAGAACAGGAGGTTGCATTGGATGAGAACAGTAAAAGAAGTATCGGAGTTAACGGGTATCAGCGTGCGCACGCTTCACTATTATGATGAGATAGGTCTGTTAAAACCAACGGCTACAACCGAGGCGGGATACCGGCTTTATGACGATAAAGCACTTCAGAGGTTACAGCAGATACTATTTTTCAGGGAGTTTGATATGCCGCTTAAGGATATCGGAACCATCATGGACAATCCTGGACTTGATAGAAATCAGATACTGGAAGGTCAGAGGAAAATGCTGATATTGAAAAAAGAGCGTTTGGAACGGATGATTAACAGTATCAATGACATTTTGAAAGGAGAGGATAAGATGGATTTTGAAGTATTCAGTAAGGATGAGATTGAAGCATTGTATCAGTCTATAACTGAAAATATGTCTGAGGGGCATAAGGAGATCTTTATAGAACACTATGGAAGTATGGTGGAATTCCATGATGAATTTGTGAAGGGTGCGGCAAGTGAGCAGGTACAGCGGAATTTTCAGAAGGTTGTAGAATGGTATGGAGATAAGGAAAGCATGATGAAAGCTGTGAAAGAACAGCCGAAAGATGTAGAGATTATGACGGCGTATCAGAGGCGGCTCGGAAAAGTGCAGCAGAAACTTGCGGATAAGAAAGGGACAGATGTCAATTCATTCGAGGTGAGAGAACTGGTAGGAGAATATGATTTTGTCTCGAAGCAGCTTTATCAGATGAAAGATGTGTCAAAATTGATGCTGGAACTGGCGCAGTGTTATAAAACGGATGCAAAGGTTAGAGAAGGAATGGACAGTGTCTATGGGAAAGGCGCGGCACAGTATATCGGGGAAGCGATGGAAGCGTTTTATCATCGGTAGGATTGAATAGATATAGATTATTAGTATGTAAAGGGGGTGATACGATTATGTATTGCGCCCTTACTTCTTGCAGATGGTATGACTTAAGATCATAGTTACAGCAATATCAATAAAGATAATAACAAGGAATACATATATAAAATCAGTAGGTAATTGATTCTCAAAAATGCACATGATTAATGCTAAGACGGCGATAATCCCTAAACCGCCGCCTGTAACCTGACATAATTTCCGTTCGTTATATTTTTCCTTCTCCTTTTTTGATGCAGTATTATAGCCAGAAATAAACCAACTTCCATGTCCTGAAAGGAGTATCAGAGAAAGTATGATTAACAGGGATGAAATTCTAAATATATTCTAATCGTTCGAAATATTGCATAAGGATATTCGCGCAGTTATCAACGCCCAATTCTGAGGTATCCAATATCATATGATAATCATTGACATCTCCCCAGGCTTTTCCAGTGTGCTCATGATAATAGACAGCACGCTCTTCGTCACTTTTTTCCACTTTTTCTTTTGCGTCTTCATAAGTAAGGGATTCCAATTTCATAATTCTTTGAATTCGGTCTTCCATAGATGCGCAGACAAAGATATTAAGGACATTTCTTTGATCTTTAAGAATATCGGAAGCACAGCGTCCAAGAATAATGCATGGTTTTCGTGCAAGTTTGCGGATGGCTTCCGCCTCGCTTTCGTATTCGTGTTCATATAATTTCCGTTCGATATATGCTTTGTCGTATACGGGAATGTCTAGTCTTTCAGAAAGTTCCTTTGCAATAACGCTTGCTCCGGTTCCGAAGCGGCGACTCATTGTAATTACTAATTTCATGAGAATTCCTCCCTGTGTTAATTATCAATATTCTGTAAAAGTATATTTCCTATTATAACACTAAATAAAGAAAAAGGTGAAAAAATTTATCTGACTCCTGGATAGATCTAAGCCGCAAGGCATCTCAGGCTTCGATTTAGAAGTAGTTACCCGATGAAAAATACAAAATTAAAAGGAGAAGTGGTGTATGACGAGTAAGTTACAGATGTATTTCCCAATGATTAGAAGTCGGAAGGAGGTGTTGGATGATATCTACGGCAATGAAAGACTGGCAGAGATTTTTGATAGTTGGGAAGAACGGTATCAAGAGGAGTTCCTTGATTTTTGTACTGGCGTAAGGGGAGTAAAGATGCTGTATGACTTTTGTGCCAAGGCATTATTAGACCCAGAGATTCATCCGGAACGTCTGGATGAGTCGTCTTTATTATTGATGGATATTGTAGTACAGTTGGAGGACGGAAGTATTGCCAATGTAGAGATTCAGAAGATTGGATATGCGTTTCCCGGAGAGAGAAGTGCTTGTTACTCGGCAGATCTTTTGCTTCGACAGTATAAGATGGTTCGTCGTAAGATGACGAAAGATACGTTTTCTTATAAGCATATCAAAAGTGTCTATACAATCGTGTTGTTTGAGAAAAGTTCTCGTGAGTTTCATGTTTTTCCTGATAACTATATTCATAAGTTTCAACAGATATCAAATACAGGAATGAAACTGGAACTTCTACAGAAATTCATCTTCATCCCGCTTGACATCTATCTGAAAAATCATCACAATAAAGGTATAGAAACACGATTAGATGCATGGCTTACTTTTCTTGGCAGTGACAGTCCGGAAGATGTTATTGCACTAATCGAGAAGTATCCGGATTTCAAGCCGATGTATAAACAGGTATATGAGATCTGTCAGAATATCGAGAAGGTGATGGGAATGTTTTCAAAAGAATTATATGAAATGGATAGGAATACTGTACGTTATATAACTGGATCAGAAAAATAAAGAATTGAAACAGATGGAACTCGCCCTCCAGGAGACCTTAAAGCGTCTTGAAGAACTGAAGAGAGAAAAATAAGTAGTTATGTGGTTGAAAGCGCCTTTGCTTTTTGTTATGATAATTCTGATGCAAATATGGGGAATGCACAGAATATATTAATTAGGAAGAAGAGGAATCATGAAAAGAATACTAATGATTGGTACCGGTGGAACGATTGCTTCCAGGCAGACAGAGCAAGGTTTGGCGCCGGGGCTTACAACAGAAGAATTATTGTCTTATATTCCAGAAGTGGCAAATGTCTGCGAGATTCATACAAAACAGATCATGAATGTTGACAGTACGAACATTACACCAGAACATTGGCGCATGATGGTAGAGACCATCGAACAGAATTACTATAGTTATGATGGATTTGTAATTGCTCATGGAACGGATACGCTGGCGTACACGGCCGCAGCTCTTTCCTATATGATCCAGAATTCTGCGAAGCCGGTTGTTATAACGGGAGCACAGAAGCCAATTAATATGGTGGTGACCGATGCGAAGACGAATCTTTTGGATAGTTTTGTCTATGCTGCTGATGATGATTCGCAGGATGTGAATATCGTCTTTGACGGTAAAGTAATCGTTGGAACCCGTGCGAAGAAAGAGCGGGCGAAGAGTTATAATGCGTTTTCCAGTATTAATTTTCCGTATCCGGCGGTGATCCAGGATCATCGGGTGATACGTTATATCCCGACGATGCCGTATAGAAAGCGTGTGGAATTTTATCACGAGATGAAGAATAGTATCTGTGTCATGAAGATGGTTCCGGGGGTAAAGCCGGAATTGCTTAGTTATTTATTTGCAAATTATGATTGCATTGTGTTGGAAAGTTTTGGAGTAGGAGGAATACCGGCAAGTATCGTGGAAGAATTCTATCATCAGATGGAAGAATGGCACGAGAAAGGTAAATACGTGGTGATGGCAACGCAGGTTGCAAATGAAGGCAGCAATATGGAGGTTTATGAGGTTGGACAGAAGGTTAAGAAAGATTTTAACCTGATTGAGGCCTATGATATGACTCTTGAAGCGACGATTACAAAAATGATGTGGCTGATGACACTTCCTGATATGGACTATAAGAAGATTCAGGAAGCCTTCTATCGGACCGTGAATCATGACATCCTGCTTACTAGATAGAAGTCTATAAATATGTCATAGAAAAGGTATTATTGTATTTTATACAGATGCAATAATACCTTTTCTATTGCAAGTGGTAAATAAGAAGGTATAATAGTAGGAAATAAAGGCGAGATGATGTTTCTGCCAGTTTTCTGCTTTATAAAGAATACCGAAAGCAAGGAATTTAGGATTATTGATAAAAATGCAGAAGAGTATATTATGGTATATGATAAAAGTAGTATTAGAGGAGGAAGAAGAGAATGAAAGTATTAATGATTAACGGAAGTCCACGTAGCAATGGCAATACTTCCATTGCATTGAAAGAGATGGAAAAGATATTCTTGCAAGAAGGATTTGAAGTGGATACAGTACAGATTGGCAACAAAGATATCAGGGGATGTATCGCTTGTTGTTCCTGTAAAGAAAAGGGATGTTGCGTATTTGATGATGAGGTGAATCAGATTGCAGCCAGGTTTAAGGAGGCGGACGGGCTTGTGATTGCCAGCCCTGTGTATTATGCATCTGCGAACGCGACTTTGATCGCATGTCTTGATCGTCTGTTTTACAGTACACCATTTGATAAGACGATGAAGGTTGGGGCAAGCGTGGCAGTTGCAAGGCGTGGAGGCTGTTCTGCGACGTTTGATGAATTGAATAAGTATTTTACTATTACAGGAATGCCCGTAGCATCCAGCCAATATTGGAATAGTGTGCATGGAAGAAATGTAGGCGAGGCAAAGCAGGACGAAGAAGGATTGCAGACAATGCGTGTTCTGGCAAGGAATATGGTCTTTCTCATAAAAAGTATTGCTTTGGGAAAAGAAAAATATGGATTTCCGGGATTGGAAGAACACGTTTTTACACATTTTATACGATAACATCAGACAAAGGAGTAATTTATATTGAACAATATACTAATCGTTGAGGACGACACAAATATAAATAACTT